>NZ_JBEPEL010000008.1:0-146582 GCF_040300825.1 Streptomyces sp. NPDC000229 | reverse complement strand
GATGCCGCCCATCTTCTCGGGGAGTCCGGGATGTGAAACCCGCGTCACCGGCCATCGACACGGCCGCCGTGCCGCCGAGCAGGACCGCCCCGCCGACGACGCCGGCGGGCGGCGGGGCCCCCGCCGCCCGTATGCCCCGCTGGCTGCCCAAGGCCATGGTCCTGGCCCTCGCCCTGTATGCCTGCTTCCAGCTGGGCAGTTGGGCGTTCCACCAGCTCATCGGCCTGTTGCTGAACATCCTGATCGCGTTCTTCCTCGCGCTGGCGATCGAGCCGGCCGTGGGCCGGATGGCCGCCCGGGGGATGCGCCGCGGGCTCGCCACGTTCCTGGTGTTCTTCGCCGTCCTGGCGGTCGGCGTCGGCTTCGTCGTCCTGCTCGGCTCGATGCTGGCCGGCCAGATCATCGAGATGGTCGAGGACTTCCCCCGGTACCTGGACTCGCTCATCGACTGGATCAACCACACCTTCCAGACGGACCTCTCCCGGGTGGAGGTCCAGGACAGCCTGCTGCGCTCGGACTGGCTGCGGAAGTACGTGCAGAACAGCGCGAGCGGGGTGCTGGACGTCTCCGCGACCGTGCTCGGGGGACTGTTCAAGCTGCTGACGATCTTCCTGTTCTCGTTCTACTTCGCGGCCGACGGCCCGCGGCTGCGCCGGTCCCTGTGCTCCGTCCTGCCGCCCGCGAAGCAGGCCGAGGTGCTGCGCGCCTGGGAGATCGCCGTCGACAAGACCGGCGGTTACCTGTACTCACGCGGTCTGATGGCGCTCATCTCCGGCGTCGCCCACTACGTCCTGCTGCAGATCCTGGCCGTGCCGTACGCTCCCGCGCTCGCCGTCTGGGTGGGCCTGGTCTCCCAGTTCCTCCCCACCATCGGTACGTACCTGGCGGGCGCGCTGCCGATGCTGATCGCCTTCACCGAGAACCCCTGGTACGCGCTGTGGGTGCTGGTGTTCGTGGTGGTGTACCAGCAGTTCGAGAACTACGTGCTGCAGCCCAAGCTGACCGCCAAGACCGTCGACATCCACCCGGCGGTCGCCTTCGGGTCGGTCGTCGCCGGCACCGCGCTGCTCGGCGCGGTCGGGGCGCTCATCGCGATCCCGGCGGTCGCCACCCTGCAGGCGTTCCTCGGCGCCTATGTGAAGCGGTACGACGTGACGGAGGACCCGCGTGTACACGGTCACCGGCGGCACGGCGAGGCGGTCCTCGCCCGGGTGCAGCGGGCCCTGCGCGCCAAGAAGGAAAAGGAGCTGGCGGCACAGGCGCCGCCCCCGGACGGCGCCTGAGGCGCACGACTCCCCGGGGGGCGGCCCGCGCCGGGACCGCCTCTCGAACGGGTGCTCAGTGGCGTTCCAGGCCCGGCTTGGGCAGGAGCCTGGCCAGCGGGGCCGGGAGCCACCAGGCGCTGCGGCCCAGCAACTGCATCACCGCGGGGACGATCAGGCAGCGGATGACGACCGCGTCCAGGAGGATGGCCACGGCCAGGCCCAGCCCGAACTGCTGGAGCATCCGGTCCGGGCTCAGGACGAACGCCGCAAACACTACGATCATGATCGCCGCGGCCGCGGTGATGACCTTCCCGGTCGCCGCCAGCCCCTCGCGTACCGCGCCCTGGGGGTCCTTGGTGCGCTCCCACTCCTCGTGGACACGGGCCAGCAGGAAGACCTCGTAGTCCATCGACAGTCCGAAGACGATCGCGAAGATCATGACCGGGATGAACGCCTCGATCGGTCCGGCCTCCACGCCGAACCAGCCGTGCTGGAACACCAGCGTGATCGCCCCGAGGGCCGCCCCGATGCTCACCAGGTTCAGCAGCGCCGCCTTCAGCGGGATGAGCACCGACCGGAACACCAGCAGCAGGAGCAGCGCGGAGAGGCCGACGACGATCGCCACGAACAGCGGCATCCGGTCCGCGACGGTGGCCGCGAAGTCCTCGGTGGCCGCGGTCGGGCCACCGACCAGCAGCTCGGCGCCCGTCTCTCGCTCCAGGGGCGGCAGGACGGCGGTGCGCAGCCGGTCGACGAGGTCCGACGTCGCCTCGGCCTGCGGGGCCGAGTCCGGGAAGGCGATGACCGTCCAGACGGAGGCGTCCTGCGTGGGAATGGGTCCCGAGGCCGCCGCGACGCCCGGGGCGGCCTCCAGCGCCTGACGCACATCACCCGCCACGCGCGTGTGGCCTCCGTCCACGACCACCACGAGGGGCCCGTTGAAGCCCGGCCCGAAACCGGAGGCCAGCATGTCGTACGCCTGCCTGCTGGACGTCGCCGCAGGGTCGTTGCCCGCGTCCGCGAAGCCGAGGCGCATGCCCGCGGCGGGCAGGGCGAGCGTGCCCAGCGCCACCGTCGACACCAGCAGGGCCACCCACGGCCGCCGTTGCACACCGGCCGCCCAGCGCCGCCACGCCGCTCCCTCCGCCCGCGTGGCCCTGGCCGCCCGCCCGGCGACCTTGCGGGCGATCCGGGCCCCGAAGAGCCCCAGCAGGGCCGGGAGCAGCGTCAGCGAGGCCGCCATGGTGACCAGGACGGTCAGCGCGACGGCGAGCGCCACGCCCTGGAGCGAACCCAGCCCGAGGGCGACCAGTCCCATCAGCGCCACGATCACCGTGCAGCCGGCGAAGAAGACCGTGCGCCCGGCCGCGTCCAGGGCCACGCGCGTGGCCCGCTCCGGCTCGGCACCACGCAGTAGCTCACCGCGGTAACGGGAGAAGACCAGCAGGGCGTAGTCGATGCCGACACCCAGGCCGACCAGCATCATGACCGGCGGGGTGAAGTCGGCCACCGACGCCAGGTGCGAGGCGAGCGCGATCAGACCGACCGCCCCGCCGACCGCGAACAGCGCCGTCACCACCGGCAGGCTCGCGGCGACCAGCGATCCGAAGAGGAACACCAGGATCACCAGTGCGCCCAGGATCCCGGCGCCCTCCGCCGCGCCGCCCCCTCCTTCCTCAGCACCACGTACCGCGTCACCGCCGACGGCTGTCTCCAGGCCCTCGCCTTCGGCCGCCTCCGCGGCGTCGACGACCCGCAGGACGTCCTCCTTGGGCACGTTCTCGGCGGCCCCCTCCAGGGCGACGGTGGCGTACCCGACGGTGCCGTCCTCGGAGATTGCCGCCCCGTCCTCGTACGGGCTGCGTACGTCACGCACGCCCGGCAGTCCGGAGACCTTGCCGAGCATCGCCTCGACGCGCGCCTCGACGGCCGTTTCCCGGATCCCGTCGGCGGCCTCGACCACGATCTGTACGGTCGCGTCCGCCTGCGCCGAACCGTGCCGTTCCAGCACGCTCCGCGCCGCCTGCGAATCGGTCCCGGGCAGCGAGAAGTCGTTGTGGTACGCGCTGCCCACCGCCGTCGACGTGGCGGTGATCCCGGCCACCAGGACCACCCACAGGAGCAGCGCCCCCCAGCGGTGGCGGTACGAGAAGGCGGCCAGGCGCTCGAAGACGCTGCCCCGCCGGGTGGCGCGGTCGGTGTCCCGCGTCATGCTCATGATTGGTCTCCTCAAGGGTTCGGGGTCACAGACGAAAGGGATTCGGGTCACAGGTAGGAGGGGCGGTTCACCCGGTGCCGGAACGTCCACCAGGTCCAGGCCTGGGTGGCCACCAGCAGCGGGGTGATCAGCAGGAGCGCGGGGACGAGCAGTGCGAGCGTCGTGCCGTCCGCGGCCGAAGCGGCCAGCGGCAGGGACAGGCCGGCGAGGAGCGGCAACGCGGCCATAAGGGCACCGGTCAGCGCGAACGACTGCCACGCGCGCGTGCGGCCGGTCAGCCGGCGCGTGCGTTCGTAGGGCAGCCCTGTGAGCCGTACGGCGGCGAACCCGAGCCCGTGCGCGGCGAACAGCGCGGCGACGGCGAGAGCAGCGACGATCGCGGACAGGCCGGTGGCCGGAGTGTCCGGCGCACCCGTGAACAGCGCGGCCAGCAACCGGCCCCATGACAGCGAGACCACCCAGCTTCCGCAGACCACCGCCCCGTCGCACACCGCGCGCCAGGCCCGGCCGCCGCCGGGGACGGAGCCTTGGGCCGGTGCCCCGACACGGCCGCGCAGCCACAGGCCCATGTCCCGGACGACCCAGGCCACGAGCAATGGCACCAGCACGCCGAACTGACCCGTGAACAGCTCTCCTTCGAGATCCGGGAAACAGCCGACGAGGAGCCCCGCGGAGGCGATCAGCCACACCTCGTTGCCCAGGAAGAACGGCGCGAAGGAAGCGATCACCAGCCGCCGTTCCCGGTCCGTGCGCCCCAGGAAGGGCAGGAGCATGCCGGTCCCGATGTCGGCTCCGGCGAGCACGAAGTACCCGGCGGCGAAGAAACCGAGCAGAACGATGGCAAGGGTCTCCATGACGGTTCCTCAACTCTCAGTAGCGCGCGGCGGGCAGGGAATCGGCCGGATCGTCGTCCTCCGCGCGGTCGTCATGGCCCAGTCCCGTGTCCGTGGGGCCGCGGCGCGCGTACCGCACGAGGAGCCCGCCGTTGACCGCGGCGAGGAGGACGAACAGGGTGGTGAAGACGGCGAAGGAGGTCCGCATGGCGCCCGTGGAGAGGCCGGAGACGGCGTCCTCCGTCCTCAGCAGCCCGTACACCACCCAGGGCTGCCGGCCCGCCTCACGGAACACCCAGCCGCTGATCATGGCGATGTACGGCAGCGGTACGGCGCCCATGAGGACCAGATGCCAGAGCCGGAAACGGTGAACGGCCTTCCGGAAGAAGGCGAGGACGAACCCGGCGACGGTGACGTACATCATCAGCCCGAAAGCGATCAGCATGAGCAGTGCGCCGCCACGCGTCCATGCCTCGGAGGGGACGTAGTCGCCCGGGCCGAAACGCGCCACCATGTCCGCCTGGACGCGCGCGATGTCGGCGGTCTGCTGACGGAAGACGGCCGACTTCATGGGCTGGAACTCGGCGAGCGTGGACAGTTGCACCCCACCGAAGGCGGCGGTGAGCATCAGTGCGGGCAGCGACAGGAACACCCCGATGCGCAGGCTGCGGCCGAAGAACTCCCACGCGGACGTCCGCCGGAACAAGTGGTACGCGCTGACACCCGACACGAAGAACCCGGCGGTCAGCAGGGCCCCTCCCAGGATGTGCCCGAAGGCGAGGAGGGCGGCCGGGTTGGTGAGGACGGCGACCGGATCGTCGAGGACGAGCCTGCCACCCTCGGCGCGGTACCCGACGGGGTGGTTGAGGAAGCCGTTGGAGACGAGGATCCAGTACGCGGACAGGTACGCGGTGAGCGTGACGACCCAGATCATCGCCAGGTGCGTCCACTTCCCGAAGCGGTGCCAGCCGAAGATCCACAAACCCAGGAACGTCGACTCGACGAAGAACGCGACGATCGTCTCGACGGCGAGGGACGCCCCGAAGACATTGCCCGCGTAGTGCGTGAGTCCGCTCCAGCTCAGCCCGAACTGGAACTCCATCACGATGCCGGTGACGATCCCGACCGCGTAATTGATGACATAGAGCTGCCCCCAGAACCGCACCATGCGCGCGTGCAGGGGTTTTCCGCTGAAAGTGGCCCACGTCTGCATGCCGGCGACGACGGTCGCCAGCCCCAGGGTCAGGGCGACGAAGAGGAAGTGGCCGCCCGCCGTGAGGGCGAACTGCAGCCGCGCGAGATCAAGGACATCCGGATTCACGCAGCCAGCGTCGGCGTACGGTTACCGGCCCGGCGTCGGCCCGTGGTGGTCAGTGCGCGTACACCCCGGGTTGCGGGTGTCCACGCGCGCGTACCCCCTGAGTTGCGGCCAGGCGCGCGTGGACCCGGACAACACCCTGAGGCCGTGCCGCCGTCAGGCGAGCCAGCCCGGGGTGATCATCCCGGACTCGTACGCCAGGATCACCAACTGCGCGCGGTCGCGGACGTCCAGCTTGGTCATGATCCGGCTGACGTGGGTCTTGGCCGTGGCGGGGGAGAGGACCAGCCGCTGGGCGATCTCGTCGTTGGACAGGCCCGCCCCGACGAGCCCCATCACCTCCCGCTCGCGGTCGGTGAGGGCGTTCAGGCGGGGGCTCGGGTCCGGCTGCTTGCTACGGCCTGCGAACTCGGCGATCAGGCGCCGTGTGACCGCCGGCGCGATCAGGGCGTCGCCCCGCGCCACCACGCGTACGCCGTGCAGCAGTTCCATCGGCTCGGTGTCCTTGACCAGGAAGCCCGACGCACCGGCGCGCAGCGCTCCGTACACGTAGTCGTCGACGTCGAAGGTGGTGAGGATGACCACCCGGACGCCCTCCATTCGGGGATCCTCGGTGATCCGGCGGGTGGCCTCCAGGCCGTCGAGGACGGGCATGCGGATGTCCATCAGGACGACGTCCGGGCGCAGCTCGCGGGCGAGCGCGACGGCCTGTTCGCCGTCCGCCGCCTCGCCCACCACATCCATGTCGGTCTCGTCGGCAAGGATGGAGCGGAACCCCGCCCGGACGAGCGTCTGGTCGTCGGCGAGTACGACGCGGATCATTCCTGGTCCCCCTTGGGCGTGCTGAGCGACGACGTCGTAGGCGGCGGGGCGGGCGCCGTGGTGGCCGCCATGGTGAGCGGCAGCCGGGCGGTGACCCGGAAGCCGTCGGCGGTGTTGCGGGCGGTGAGATCGCCGCCTAATGCCCTGGCCCGCTCGGCCATGCCCCGGATGCCGCTGCCGGGGGCGTGCTCGTCGGGCGAACCCTCGCCGTCGTCCTCGATGCGCAGGCGCAACTCGTCGTCGGCCCAGGAGAGGGTGATCGCCGCGGCGTGCGCGCGGGCGTGCCGGGTCACGTTGGTGAGCGACTCCTGGACGATCCGGTACGCGGCGAGATCGAGGGGCGGCGGCAGCGGACGCGGGGCGCCCTCGGTACGGACGCTGACGTCGAGGCCGGCGGAGCGGGCGCGTCCGACCAGCTCGCCCAGCCGGTCCAGGCCGGACACGGGCGCCGTCGGGGCGGCCTCGTCGGCCTGCCGGAGGACCCCGAGGGTGGCGCGCAGCTCGCGCAGGGCGTCCTTGCTCGTCGCCTTGACCGCCTCGAGGGCCTCCTGGGCGGCGGGCAGGGCAACCTCGGGGGCGGGTTTCTTGCTCAGCCGGTGCAGTACGGCGCCGGCCTGGACGTTGATCAGCGAGATGCTGTGACCGAGTACGTCGTGCAGTTCCCGGGCGATGCGCAGCCGTTCCTCGGTGGCGCTCTGCCGGGCCCTCGCCTCCTGCTCCCGCTCGGCGGCGAGCGCCCGCTGCTCGACCTCGTGGAGGTAGGCGATCCGGGTGCGCTGTGCCCGGCCCACGGCGACCAGGCTGATCAGCCAGCCGGCCAGCATCACCAGGGACGTGTCGTCGATCTGGCGGTTGCCGGGCGCCTGGCGGATCTCGCCGAGCCCGACGGCGAGCAGGGTGACGGCGGCGAGGGCGACCGAGGCGACGAAGCGGCCCTCGGCGGCGGTGGTGTAGAGCGCGAGAGCGAACGTGAGCACGAGTGGACCGTCGTGCTCGCTCATCGGGTAGTACGTGCCGCAGACCAGCAGGGTGACCACGGCTACGGCGACGGGCCACCGGTGCCGGAAGTACAGGGCGCCGCACCCGACGACGATCAGCGCCCACTCGATCAGCGTGGAGGCGAGCGGCTCGCTCCCGTACCCCGCCCGGGCCGTCGCCACGACCGTCCAGATGACCACGAACAGCGCGGCGGTGAGCGTGACGCCCATGTCGGCCGCCCACGCGACCACCCGGCCACGAGGGGCGCGACGGGCGCGGGAGGGGAGGGCCATGCCAGGAAGGATAGGCGCCGGACCCGGGCCGGGCGGTGCCGCCGCCGGGGGTGCGTGGCACGTCGGAGGGCCGGGTGAGGTCCAGGGGGGCGGACCGAGGTGGCTCAAGGGGGCGCCGAGGGCCGGTGTGGCTCGCTTGACAGCAAAATCGAACATCCATTCTTATGGGGTTCCGGCCCGGAATCACGGGGGCGGCGATGCGTGGGCCGCCGAGTTATCCACAGGTCGGAGGGACGTCGGGGCCCATTGTCAGTGGCAGGGGTTAGCGTCTTTGACGTGAAGCGATCGACTCAAGCAAATCGGGTGGAACCCATGGCAGGAACCGACCGCGAGAAGGCGCTCGACGCCGCGCTCGCACAGATTGAACGGCAATTCGGCAAGGGCGCGGTGATGCGTCTCGGCGAGCGGCCGAACGAGCCCATCGAGGTGATCCCGACCGGGTCGACCGCGCTGGACGTCGCCCTCGGCGTCGGCGGGCTGCCCCGCGGGCGCGTGGTGGAGGTGTACGGCCCGGAGTCCTCCGGCAAGACGACCCTCACCCTGCACGCCGTGGCCAACGCGCAGAAGGCCGGCGGCCAGGTGGCGTTCGTGGACGCCGAGCACGCCCTCGACCCCGAGTACGCGAAGAAGCTCGGCGTCGACATCGACAACCTGATCCTCTCGCAGCCCGACAACGGCGAGCAGGCCCTGGAAATCGTGGACATGCTGGTCCGCTCCGGCGCGCTCGACCTGATCGTCATCGACTCCGTGGCCGCGCTCGTTCCGCGTGCGGAGATCGAGGGCGAGATGGGCGACTCGCACGTGGGTCTCCAGGCCCGTCTGATGAGCCAGGCGCTCCGGAAGATCACCAGCGCGCTCAACCAGTCCAAGACCACGGCGATCTTCATCAACCAGCTCCGCGAGAAGATCGGCGTGATGTTCGGCTCGCCGGAGACCACGACCGGTGGCCGGGCGCTGAAGTTCTACGCCTCGGTGCGTATCGACATCCGCCGTATCGAGACCCTCAAGGACGGCACGGAGGCGGTCGGCAACCGCACCCGTTGCAAGGTGGTCAAGAACAAGGTCGCGCCGCCGTTCAAGCAGGCCGAGTTCGACATCCTCTACGGCCAGGGCATCAGCCGCGAGGGCGGTCTGATCGACATGGGTGTCGAGCACGGCTTCGTGCGCAAGGCGGGCGCCTGGTACACGTACGAGGGCGACCAGCTCGGCCAGGGCAAGGAGAACGCCCGCAACTTCCTGAAGGACAACCCGGACCTCGCCAACGAGATCGAGAAGAAGATCAAGGAGAAGCTGGGTGTCGGCGTCCGGCCCGAGGCCCCGGCGACCGAGCCCGGTACGGACGCGGCGGGGGCGTCGGCCGCGGACGAGCCGGCGAAGTCGGTCCCGGCCCCGGCGGTCAAGGCCACCAAGGCGACCAAGACCGCGGCCGCCAAGGCCTGACCCCGTGGTCCGGCGCACCGAATGGCCGGGCGACAGCGCCGACTCGTCGAGGGCCGAGAAGGAGCTGTCGCCCCAGGATCCGGCTGAGCGGGCGCGGGCGATCTGCCTGCGCCTGCTCACCGGGACACCGCGCACCCGCAAGCAGCTCGCGGATGCGTTGCACAAACGCGAGATCCCGGACGAGGTCGCCGACGAGGTCCTTTCCCGCTTCGAGGACGTCGGCCTGATCAACGACGCGGCCTTCGCGGACGCGTGGGTGGAGTCGCGGCACCACGGCCGGGGCCTGGCCCGCCGTGCCCTCGCGAGGGAGCTGCGCACCAAGGGGGTGGACGCCGAGCTGATCGACGAAGCGGTGGGGCAGCTCGACTCCGAACAGGAGGAGGAGACGGCCCGGGAGCTGGTCGCCCGCAAACTCCGGGCGACTCGGGGCCTCGATCGCGACCGCCGCCTCCGCCGCCTCGCGGGCATGCTCGCCCGCAAGGGCTACCCGGAAGGGATGGCCTTGCGGGTGGTGCGGCAGGCGCTGGAGGCGGAGGGCGAGGACACGGAGGACCTGTCACCCGAGCCCCTCTGACGGGGGCCGGCGCCCCGGTTGGCCGGCGAGCGGTCGGCCGACGCCCGGTGTGGCCGACGCGCGGTAGGCCATCCGTACCCGGCTGGCCGTCCGCGTACGGTCGGTCGTGCACGCCCTGGCGGCCGTGCACGCGGTCGGCGGCCGTCCCCTGGTCCCTGCGCACGCCCGCCCGCGCCGCACCGGGTCGCTCACCGCACCGGGTCGCTCACCGCGCCGCAGGGCCCGCGCCGCCGGGCCACCCGCACCGCGCCGCCGCCGCACCGCACCGGGCCGCCCACACCGCCCGCACCGCCTCTCGCCGCCCGACCGGGCCGCCCGCACCTCGCCGCCCCGCCGCACCGGGTCGCTCACCGCACCGGGCCGCCCCGCCGCACCGCGCCGCCCCGCCGCACCGGGCCGCAGGGCCGCGACGCCCCGCCCGCGCCTCGCCGCCCGCACCGGGCCACCGCGCACCAGGCCACCTGCCCCGCCGCGCTGCCGCACCACACCGCCCGCGCCGGGGAGAGGTCAGTTGACGTCGGCCGTCCGGTCGGTGCGTTCCCGCGACGGTGTGCCACCCCGCACCGCGTCGGCCGCCGCGTGCAGCTCCGCGGGCCGGACCCCGCCGAAGGCCGCCGCCAGGTGCCCGTCGGGCCGCACCAGCAGCACGGTGTGGGCAGCCGCCCCCGGGTAGGTCTCCGTGACCAGTACCTCGCCCTCGACCGGGAGCCCGGCCACCGCCTCCACCAGCCGGGGCATGACGCCCGCCGACATCCAGTGCCGCCGGTCCCACACCCCCGTGCCCGGGGCGACCAGCACCGCCAGGAGCCTGCCGCGGCCCAGCCGGTCGCTCAGCCGTACCGTCGTGCCGTCCTCCGGTGCCGTGACCCGCACGTCCTCGACCGGCGCACCCAGCGGCGTACCGACGCTCGTGTGCGCCTCGGCGTACGGAGGCGCGAGGGGGGAGTGCGGGTATGCGGGCGGCGCACCGAGCGGGCCGCGCCCCACGTGCCCGTCGGTCAGCAGCGTGTCATGCCCGCCGCCCCGCAGATACGTACGCAGCCCGCCCGCGCCACGCAGCACCGGCAACGACTGGTCGGCCGCCCGCAACCGGGCCGCGACCGCCGTCCGCCGCTCGGCCTGGTAGCTGTCGAGCAGCACCTCCGAGGCGCCGTGGTGCCGGGCCAGCGCCAGCTTCCACGCCAGGTTCTCGACGTCCCGCAGCCCCTCGTCCAGCCCCTGCGTACCGAGCGCTCCCAGTAGATGGGCCGCGTCCCCGGCGAGGAAGGCCCGGTCCACCCGCCACCGCTTCGCGAGCCGGTGGTGCAGCGTGTAGACGCCGGTGTCGACCAGGTCGTACGCAGGAGAGGCACCGCACCAGCCGGCCAGCGTCTCGCGGATCCGCGCCACCAGCGCGTCGGGCGTCACCAGATCGCCGCGCGGAGGCAGCAGCCAGTCCAGCCGCCAGCCGCCGTCCGGCAACGGCCGGGCCGTGACCTCCTCGCCCACGCCGCGCCACGGCGGCTGACGGTGCAGCAGGGCCTCGTCCGGCCAGGGGAGTTCGACGTGGAGGGCGGCGACGGCGTGCCGTTCGACGGCCGTACGCCCCGGGAAGCGGACGCCCAGCAGCTTGCGCACGGTCGAGCGTGCCCCGTCGCAGCCGACCAGGTGGCTGCCGCGCCATGTCGCTCCGGGCCCGCGGGTGTGCGCGGTGACGCCGTGCGCGTCCTGCTCGATGCCGTCCAGGCGGCTGTGTGTGATCACCCGCACCAGTTCGGGGTCCGGCAGTGCGGCGATGGCCTCCCGCAGGCCGCGCGTCAGGGCGTGCTGCGGGATGTGCAGGGGGGACGGGGCCGCCAGGCCGAACTCGATGTGCCGCATCTGCTGCCTGCGGCGCATCGACCGCCAGCCGGTCCAGCGCGCCCCCTCGTCCCGCACGGTGGCGCAGCCGAGGCGCTCCACGAACGCGGCCATGTCCGGGCGGAGTACGGCGGTGCGCGCGGCACGCGGCTCTTCCTTGCCGGGACCCTCGTCCAGGACGACGGTGGGCACTCCCTGCGCGGCGAGGGCGAGGGAGAGCGCCAGCCCGACCGGGCCGGCGCCGACCACGATCACCGGTTCCACGGCGTGACTCCTGAGGCCCGTACGGCCACGCGGTGAGCAGGGGAAACACGGGAAAGTGCGGCTGGAGCCCGACGCGACGCGATCACAGAACGTATGCAACCCACTGCGGGTGCTTGCGTCAAGTGACGGGGGCAGCGGCGCGACCGCCACTGCCCCCGTACACCGCGTAAGACACCCGGATGATGTCACATACCGTCAGTCCTTCGAGATACCGCCCCCGTCGGGTGCGCCGGAGGTGCCCCCGAGCACCACCGCGTTCCCGGCGTCACCGGCCAGCACGGCCGCGCTTCCGGCGGGGTCGACCGGGCCGATACCCGTCTTGGCGCGGCGGCCGCGCTTCTCGATCCAGGTCGCGAGCCCGGACAGGGCCAGGCACATCGCGACGTAGATGGCACCGACCACCACGATCGTCGACACGTACGGGTACATGCCGTTGACCTGCGTGTTGGAGGCGATCAGGCGGGCCGTCTGGAGCAGCTCGGGGTACAGGATGATGAAGCCGAGCGAGGTGTCCTTGAGGGTCACCACCAGCTGGCTGATGATCGTCGGCAGCATCGCCCGGACGGCCTGCGGCATCAGCACGGTCGTCATGACCTGCGTCTTGCTCATGCCGAGCGCGTACGCGGCTTCCCGCTGGCCCTTCGGTACGGAGTTGATGCCGGCGCGCAGCACCTCGGCCTGGACACAGCCGTTGTAGATCGACAGGCCGACCGCCAGCGCCCACATCGAGTAGTCGGTCAGGAAACCGACCCACACGGCGTAGATGGTGATCAGCAGCGGGATCGAGCGGAACAGCTCGATGAAGCCGGTCGCCAGCCACCTGACCGGCTTGTGGTCCGAGAGCCGCGCGACGGCCAGGAGCACGCCGAGCACCAGCGAGCCGACGGCCGCGATGCCGAACGCCTTCAGGGTGGCGAGGATGGCGTCGGCGATGTTCTGCCGGATACCCGCGTAGTTGAAGATGTCCCACATCTCGGGGGCGAGGTGCCCCTTGTCGCTCAGCCGGACGATCGTGACGGCGAGCAGCCCCAGGATGGCGAGGGTGCCGAGGACGGCGTAGACGCGGTTGCGGACGACGGCCTTGGGGCCGGGGGCGTCGAAGAGAACGCTGGCGCTCATCGGGCGACCTCCAGGCGGCGCTCAAGGATGCGGAAGACACCACTGATGGAGAAGGTGACGACCAGGTAGGCGAGGGAGACCCAGATGAAGATGGGGATGATGTCGTATCCCTCCTCGCTCATCAGCTTCTGCCAGCCGAAGAGTTCGGTGACGCTGAAGGCGCCCGCGATGGCCGAGTTCTTGGTGAGCGCGATGAGGATCGAGCTCAGCGGCGGAAGCACGGTACGGGTGGCCTGCGGCAGCACGATCAGCCGCAGCGTCTGCGAGAACGTCATGCCGAGGGAGCGGGCCGCCTCGGCCTGGCCCAGCGGCACCGTGTTGATGCCGGAGCGGACCGCCTCGCAGATGAAGGAGGAGGTGTAGAAGCCGAGCGCGATCGATCCGAGGACGAAGGCGCTCATGCCCGGGAACAGGATCTCGGGAACCACGAACGTCGTCACCAGGAACAGCAGCGTCAGCGGCGTGTTGCGCAGCAGGGTGACCCACGCGGTGCCGAACCAGCGCAGCGGCGGGACGGGGGAGACCCGGAAACCGGCGATGGCGACGCCGAGGACCAGCGCGATGGCGGTGCTGACGGCGGTGATCGACACGGTTCCTATGAAGCCGTCGCGGAACTCTGAGAAGTGGTCGAGCAGTACGTTCATGGGGTCTCCGCGTCGGCGGTCAGCGGCTGGCGGTCAAGGTGCGTGCGGGGCGGTATGCGTGCGGGATCGGGTGCGGCTGCTGGTGACGGCGCACCCGTGGTGCGTGGTGCGTGCCTGTGCTGTGCACGGGCGGTGCGTGGCGCCCCGTGCCGTGAGGCACGTGGTCCTGTGCACGGGCGGTGCGTGACGCCCGTGCACGCAAGGTGCGTGGTTGCGTACGGGGTTGTGCGGCCAAGCACGGGGCCGAGCGCCCCGTACGCATCAGGTACGGGGCGCTCCGGCGTGAAGCGGTGGAGCGGTGCAGCGGTGCAGCGGGGCGGTCAGTAGCGCTCGAGCGCCGGCGGGGCGGTGTAGGCCGAGCCGGACAGGCCCAGGGTGGCCTCGTAGATCTTCTTGTACGTGCCGTCCTTGATGCCCTTCTCCAGCGCGTTGTTGACCGCGTCGCGCAGGACCTTGTCCTCCTTGTTCATGCCGATGCCGTACGGCTCCTGCGTGAACGGCTTGCCGACGACCTTCAGCTTGCCGGGGTTCTGGGCGGCGTAACCCTTGAGGATCGCGTCGTCCGTCGTCACCGCGTCGACCTGCTTGGTCAGCAGCTGCTGGACGCAGTCCGAGTACTTGCCGAGCTCGGTGGTCTGGGCGCCGTACTGCGGCTTCTTGATCTCCTGGAGCGGAGTGGAGCCCTTGATGGAGCAGACCTTCTTGCCCTTGACGGCCGTCGGGCCGGTGATGCCGGTCTCGTCCTTGCGGACCAGGAGGTCGGCGCCGGCCTTGTAGTACGGGCCCGCGAAGCCGACCTGCGCCTTGCGCTTGTCGTTGATCGTGTACGTACCGACGTAGTAGTCGACCTGGCCCTTGGAGATCGCGGTCTCACGGGTGCTGGAGTCGACCGTCTTCCACTCGATCTGGGACTCGGTGAAGCCCAGCTCGGCGGCGACCAGCTTGGCGATCTCGACGTCGAAGCCGGAGCGCTTCTTGGTGGCCTGGTCCTCGAAGCCGAGGTACGGCTGGTCCGCCTTGGAGCCGATGATCAGCTTGCCGCGCTCCTTGGCGGCCTTGAACGTCGCCGAGCCCTTCAGGTCGACGTTCGTCGCGACGACGTACTTCGGCAGGGCCGGCGCGTTCGAGGCGCCGGGCTGGACGCCTGCCGGCTTGTCACCCGCGGAGCCCTCCTTGCCACCACAGGCGGTCGCGGACAGCGCGAGCACAGCAACGGCCAGCGCGGCCGTCTTGCGGAGCTTCATGGTGAACATCCCTTATGTCGTGGTTCGTTGGTCGTCATCGCCGCTGGTGACCAGCGCGATCCCGTCAGTGGTGAAGGATCTTCGACAGGAAGTCCTTGGCCCGGTCGCTGCGCGGACTGCTGAAGAACTGGTCCGGCGTCGCCTCTTCGACGATCCGGCCGTCCGCCATGAAGACGACCCGGTTGGCGGCGGACCGGGCGAAGCCCATCTCGTGGGTGACGACGATCATCGTCATCCCGTCCCGCGCCAGCTGCTGCATGACCTCGAGGACCTCGTTGATCATCTCGGGGTCGAGCGCCGACGTGGGCTCGTCGAAGAGCATCACCTTCGGGTCCATCGCCAGCGCGCGGGCGATCGCGACGCGCTGCTGCTGCCCGCCGGACAGCTGCGCCGGGTACTTGTCGGCCTGCGAGCCGACGCCCACCCGGTCGAGCAGCGTCCGGGCCTTCTGCTCCGCGGCCTTCTTGTCCGCCTTGCGGACCTTGACCTGGCCCAGCATGACGTTCTCCAGCACGGTCTTGTGCGCGAAGAGGTTGAACGACTGGAAGACCATGCCGACGTCGGCGCGCAGTCGGGCGAGCTCCTTGCCCTCCTGGGGCAGCGGCTTGCCGTCGATGGTGATGCTGCCCGAGTCGATCGTCTCCAGGCGGTTGATGGTGCGGCACAGCGTGGACTTGCCGGACCCGGACGGTCCGATGACGACCACGACCTCGCCACGGGCGATGGTCAGGTCGATGTCCTGGAGCACATGCAGCGCGCCGAAGTGCTTGTTGACGTTGCTCAGCACCACCAGGTCGCTTGCCGTCGGTACGGCGTCCTCCGCGCCCTTGGTCACTGACACTCCGCTCATCGGCTTCTTGCTCCGTCCTCCTCGGTTGGGAGGACCCTAAGCACGCGGTGCGACCAGCGTCATTACATCTGAGCGGAAATTGAGCATAACGATCCGGCTGCAACCGGACACTATGCGTGAACGGGACGGCGCCGGGACCGGGGCGAGGAGAACGGGTGCATAACGGAACCTCCCCCGCACCCGGAACCCTCTTGACTGGCGGCCCGCACATCAGCGTTCATGCCAAGGTGGCCGTATGGTCACCCAAGCGATCGCACCTTTCGGAGGGGGGCCATGAGACTGCTGCTCGTCGAGGACGACGACCACGTCGCCGCGGCCCTGTCCGCGATCCTCAAGAAGCACGGATTCGACGTCACCCACGCCCGCAACGGCGAGGAGGCGCTCCAGGCCGTGCTGCCCGCCGCCAACGCCGGACGGGCGCCCTTCGGCGTCGTCCTCCTGGACCTCGGCCTGCCCGACCAGGACGGCTACCAGGTGTGCGGCAAACTCCGGAAGCTCACCACCACCCCGGTGATCATGGTGACCGCCCGGGCCGACGTCCGCTCCCGGATCCACGGGCTCAACCTCGGCGCCGACGACTACGTCGTCAAGCCGTACGACACCGGCGAGTTGCTCGCCCGCATCCACGCCGTCAGCCGGCGCTCGAGCGCCACGGACGCCGACGACAGCGGCGGCACCGGCGGTACGGGCGGTACGGGCGGCACCGACGACGCGGCCCCGCTGCGCCTGGGCTCCGTCACCATCGAGCTGCCCACCCGCAGGGTCAGCGTGGCGGGTACGGAGGTCCAGCTCACCCGCAAGGAGTTCGACCTGCTCGCCCTGCTCGCGCAGCGGCCCGGCGTCGTCTTCCGGCGGGAGCAGATCATCAGCGAGGTCTGGCGCACCAGCTGGGAGGGGACCGGCCGCACCCTGGAGGTGCACGTGGCGTCCCTGCGCGCCAAGCTGCGGATGCCCGCCCTCATCGAGACCGTGCGCGGCGTCGGCTACCGCCTGGTCGCGCCGGCCGCGTAACGCCCTGAATCCCCGTGCGCACCCGTCTCCTCCCGCTGCTCCTCGTCCTCATGGCGGGCGTGCTGCTGGCGCTCGGCTTCCCGCTCGCGGCCAGCCTCGCCGCCGCCCAGCAGCAGACCGTCGTCGTCGACCGGATCGACGACACCGCCCGCTTCGCGGCGCTCGCCCAGTTCGTCACCGAGCGCGGGCCCGGCATCGACGAACGGCAGTCCACCCTGTACGGCGAACTCGTCCGCTACCACGAGGTGTACGGGATCGAGGTGGGCGTCTTCTACCGCGACACCACCGCCATGGCCCGCGCCCCCAAGGACTGGGACGTGCCCGAGAGCGGCGAGCCCCGCCGCGCCTTCCGCGAGGCTCTCCTGGGCCGCCGCAGCCACGACCCGCCGCAGGTCTGGCCCTGGCAGCCGGACGCCCGGCTCGCGGTGGCCTCACCGGTCGTACGGGACGGGGACGTCGTCGCCGTCGTGCTCACCGACTCACCCACCGGACAACTGCGCTCACGCATCCTGCACGGCTGGCTGCTGATCGCGGCCGGCGAGGTCGCCGCCATGCTGCTGGCGGTCGGCGCGGCGTTCCGGCTCACCGGGTGGGTGCTCAAGCCCGTCAAGGTCCTGGACGCGGCCACGCACGACATCGCGACCGGCCGGATGAACTCCCGGGTCGCGGCGGCCGGCGGCCCACCCGAACTGCGGCGGCTCGCCCGGTCGTTCAACGAGATGGCCGACAACGTCGAGGAAGTGCTGGAACAGCAGCGGGCCTTCGTCGCCGACGCCTCGCACCAGTTGCGCAACCCGCTCGCCGCGCTGCTGCTGCGCATCGAGCTGCTCGCGCTGGAACTGCCGCCGGGCAACGACGAGATCGCCTCCGTACGTACCGAGGGCAAGCGCCTCGCCCAGGTCCTCGACGACCTGCTGGACCTCGCCCTCGCCGAGCACGCCCCCGCCGATCTGCGGCTCACCGACATCGGGGAGCTGGCCGGCGAGCGCGTGGCCGCCTGGCGGCCGCTCGCCGACGAGAAGGGCGTCCGGCTGACCGGCTGCGGCTCGGCCGTCACCGCCTGGGCCGACCCGGTGGCGCTGTCCAGCGCCCTCGACGCCGTGATCGACAACGCGCTGAAGTTCACGCCCGCCGGCGAGGAGGTCACCGTGACCGTCGCCGCCGACGGCGACACCTCCACGATCGTGGTCACGGACCGCGGCCCCGGCCTGACCGACGACGAGCTGGCCCGCATCGGCGACCGCTTCTGGCGCAGCAACCGTCACCAGAACGTCAAGGGCTCTGGCCTCGGGCTGTCCATCTCGCGCGCCCTGCTCGCGGCGGGCGGCGGCTCGATCGCGTACTCCCGCCACGAGCCGCACGGCCTGCGCGTCACGGTCACCGTCCCGCGCACCCGGCCCGAACCGGCTAAGGCTTGACCGAGCGGTAGTAGCGCCGCGCACCCTCGTGCAGCGGCAGCGGATCCGTGTAGATCGCCGTGCGCAGGTCGACCAGCTGCGCGGGGTGCACCTCGCGGCCGATGCGGTCACGGCTCTGGATCACCGTACGCGTGAAGGCCTCCGCCAGCGCCGGGTCCGTACGGTCGGTCGTGACGAGCAGGTTGGCCACGGCCACCGTTTCGACCGGCCGGCCCTCCTGCGCGAGGGCGTAGGCGTCGGCGGGCACCACGGCCGAGCGGTAGTAGCGGCCGCTGCCACCGCCCTCGTGCACCCGGTTGATCAGATCGCCCTCCAGCGGGATGAGCCGGATCGGGAAGCGCTCCGAAAGCTTCTGCACGGCGCTGGTGGGCAGGCCGCCGGACCAGAAGAACGCGTCCAGCCGGCCCTGCTCCAGCAGGGCGGGCATGGTGTCGATCCCGGCCGACACGGGCTTGATGTCCGTCTCCGGATCGATCTTGGCGGCCTGGAGCAGCCGGTTCGCGATCAGCCGTACGCCCGACCCGTCCTGCCCCACGCCGACCCGCAGGCCCCGCAGATCGCGGGTGGAGCGCACCTTCGACCCCGCGGGCACGATCAGCTGCACATAGTCGTCGTACAGCCGCGCACAGCCGCGCAGATCGTAGGCGCCCGGCCTGCTGTCCCGGATGTAGGTCGCCACCGCGTCGGCCGTGGCGATCGTGAAATCGGCCTTCCCGGCCGCCAGCCGCTCCAGGTTCTGCCGGGAGCCCTCGCTGTCCAGGAGCGTTATGGCGACGTCCGGCACGGTCCGCCCCAGCGCCTCCTCCAGCAGTTCGCCGTACCGCTGGTACACCCCGGTCGGTACGCCGGTGCTGAAGGTGACCTTTCCGCGGGGGGACGGCTCCCCGGGCGGAAGCAGCCACCACAGGAGCAGGCCCAGCACCACGAGACCCACCGCCGACCCCTGGAGGGCACGGCGGCGGTCGATGCGGGACAGAGCCTGGAGCATGGCGCGATCCTGCCAGCTCACTCCCGGGGATGGCCAGGCCCGGCGGACAACGGTTCGGACCGCTGTCAGTGACACGTCAGCGCCGCCCGGCAGCATGATGCCGGGACGAGTGGCCTGACCGGGAGGACGAGCCGATGAGCAGCGCACCGCCGATCGAGAACGTCGCCGAGGACCTCCGGGCGGCCGCCCCGCCCCCGGCCCGCACGGTCGTGGCCATGCTGATCGAGCGCGCCACGGGCCCCGGCGCCGACCGGCCCCTGTTCACCGCCCTGGGCCCGGCGGTCGAGCGGCTCGCGCGGATCACCCCGGCCGAGCTCGACGCGCGGGCCCGCGCGGTGGCGGCCGCGCTGCACCGGACCGGACGGCCCGGCGACCGGGTGATCATCCCGCCCATTGCCGGGCCTTGACTTCCACGCCGGGTTCTTCGGCTGCCTGTACGCCGGGATGGTCGCCGTACCGGTGGCGGACGCGACCGGCCAGGCCCTCGCCGCCATCGCCCGGGACTGCCGCCCCAGCGCGGTGCTGGTGCCGGACGCCGCCGCAGGGCCGCTGCCGGGCCTGCCCCGGGTCGCCGTACGGGAAGCGGTGCGCGCCTCCCGCCACCGGCGCGGCGGCCCCGTGGCCCTCGACCCCCTGGCGCCGGCGCTGCTGCGGTACGGGGCCCGCCCCGCCGGGCGGTGGCCGAGCGGCGTCGCCGTCGGCCACGGTGCCCTGGTGGCCGGCCAGGCGGCGGTGCGTGACCGGTGCGACGTCGACCCCGGCACGACCGTCGTGAGCTGGCTGCCCCTGTGGCACGGCACGGGACTGGCCACGGCGCTGGTCCTCCCGCTCGCCTCGGGGGCGGCCGCCGTGACCCTGGAGCCCGCCACCTTCGTACGGGACCCGCGCGTGTGGCTGCGCGCCATCGAGGCGGAGGAGGACGTCTTCGCCGCGGCGCCGGACAGCGCGTACGAACTGTGCGTCAGGCGCGTCCCGGTGGCGGACCGGATGCGCATCGACCTGTCGACCTGGCGGGTGGCCGCCGTCGGGGGCGGTGGCCTCGTTGGTGGCGTCGGCGGGAGCGGGCAGCCGGTCAGGGCGCGGACGCTGCGCCGGTTCGCCGACGCCTTCCGGCCCGGGTTCTTCCGCGAGGAGGTGTTCGCCGCGGGCTACAGCCCCGGCGACGGCACGCCCGGCGGCACGCTGGCACGGCCTCTCTACCCCACCGTCACGGCCCGCTACGACCGCGCGGCCCTGGCCCGGGGCGAGGCGGTGCCCGTACCCAGGTCCCATCACGGCGGGGTCGAACTGGTCGGCCGGGGAACGCCGTTGCCGGGCACCGGTGTGCGGGTCGTCGATCCCGTGTCACGCCGGGCGGTCCCCGAGCGGGTCGTCGGCGAGATCCGGGTGGACGCGCCGGGCGGCCCCGGCACGCGTACCGGAGACCTGGGCTTCTTCGACGGCGGCGAGCTGTTCGTGACCGGACGCGCGGGAGCGGCCCCGGCGTGATCGAGCGGATACTGCCGCCGTACGCCGCCGCCGTCGAGGTCTTCTCCGACCCGCCGGGCGCCCGGCTTCTCCCCGAGGAACGGGCCGCGGTGGCAGACGCCGAAGAACACGGTGGGCCGGCCGTCCATCCACGGGATCAGCGCCTCCGCGACGTCACCCGCCATCGCGGCCAGCTCCGTGGCGGGCGGCTCCGCGATGCGCTCGGCACGGCCCGGGTAGCAGACGGCGTGGACCTCGAACCCCGTGAGCGACTTGCCCCAGCCCCGGAAGAAGTAGGGCGAGCCGCCGGCATGGGGAAAGCAGACCAGCCGCCGGTCCGCGAACGGCCGTGGCTCGACGCACTGTGTCCACATCTTCCTGCCCCCAAGGCCCGCGTCGTGTGTGTCGCCCCCACGATCCTGGCCGGGACTGACACATCGCTGACGCCGCCACCTCACCGCGGCCCGCCGCGTTAAGGGAGTCGACCACCGAGCCGTGCGCCCGACCGCTGGAGCCCAAGTGACCACGTGCAGCCTCCCCCTGAACCCCGTACCCGGGCCCCGTGGCCTGCCCCTGCTGGGCAACCTGCCGGAGTTCGGCAGGGACCCGCTGGCGTTCCTGACGCGGCTGCGGGACGAGTTCGGGGACGCCGTGCGCTGGTCGCTGGGGGCCCGGCAGAGCCTGTTCCTGTCCCACCCCCAGCACATCGCCGAGCTGCTGGCCGCCCGGGAGCACGCGTACGACATCCTG
Source organism: Streptomyces sp. NPDC000229 (assembly GCF_040300825.1). Classification (NCBI taxonomy): domain Bacteria; kingdom Bacillati; phylum Actinomycetota; class Actinomycetes; order Kitasatosporales; family Streptomycetaceae; genus Streptomyces; species Streptomyces sp. NPDC000229. The sequence continues at coordinate 125,247 of NZ_JBEPEL010000008.1, read as the reverse complement.
GAGATCGGCTGGGCGTTCAAGCGGGTGGTCGGCCAGAGCGTGATCATGAGCAAGGGGGAGGACTGGCGCCGCAAGCGCTCGCTGGTGCAGCCGACGGTCCGGCCGCGCCAGGTCAAGGCATACGCCGCCACCATGGTCGACTGCGCCCGCTGGGCGGCCGACCGGTGGCGGGACGGCGACCGGATCGACGTACACCGCGAGATGGCGCTCATCACCCAACGGGTGGTGCTGCGCTGTCTGTTCGGCAATGACCTCGGTGACGACACCGGGGCGCTGGCCGAGGCGATGAACGTGGCCGAGCACGAGATCGGCGCGGAGCTGCGGGGCGTCACCCTGTTCATGCCCGGGTGGGTCACCACCCCGGCGCGGCAGCGGCTGCGGGCGGCGGTGGCCACGATCGACGGCGAGGTGCACCGGCTCATCCGGGCCCGGTCGGCCGACCCGGGGGACACCGGGGGCGGCGAGCCCCGCGACGACCTGCTGAGCCGGCTCCTCTCGGCTCGCGACGAGGACGGCCGGCCCCTGTCGCCCCGGGAGGTGCGCGACGAGGCGGTCACCCTGTGGGCGGCCGGCCACGAGACGACGTCGACCGCCCTGACCTGGATGTGGCACCTGCTGTCGAGGTCCCCCTCCGCCCGTGACCGCCTCGACGCCGAACTCGACCGCGTACTGGCCGGACGTCCGCCGGCCATCGACGACTACGACCGGCTCACCTGGGCCCAGCAGATCGTCAAGGAGGCCCTGCGGCTCTACCCGCCCGCCTGGCTCCTCGCGGCCGTGGCCCGGGAAGGCGCCACCCTCGGCGGCCGGCGCGTCCCGGCCCGCACCATCGTCTGGTGCTCCCCGTGGACCACCCACCGCGACCCCCGCTGGTTCCCGAGGGCCGGGGAGTTCCGCCCCGAACGCTGGGACGACGGCAGCCCCGACGCCGTACCCGACCACGCCTGGTACCCCTTCGGCGGCGGTCAGCGTACCTGCCTGGGCGCCCGTTTCGCGCTGGTGGAAGCCGTCCTGATCCTCGCCACGCTCGCGCAGCGCTTCCGCCTGGACCTTCCGGCCGCGGAGGTGACGCCCCGGGCCGGCCTGCTGCTCCAGCCGTCGACCCCGCTGCCCGCCACCCTCCGCGCCGTGCGGTGACCGGGGCTACTGCGTCCTCGGGACGTGCTGGGTGACGCAGTGGACCCCGCCGCCGCCCCAGCCGAGGGTCCGCGCCCGGACCCCCACGACCTCCCGGGTGGGGAAGAGCGTGCGGAACTGGGCGAGGGCGAGGGCGTCCGCGGGTTCGCCCGACAGGGGCACGACGACGCTGCCGCTGGTCTCGTAGTAGTTGGTGTAGCTGAACGTCTCCACGCGTACGCCGCTCATGCGGTAGTGCGGCTGGTGGTGCAGCTCCACGATCTCGAACCGGCGCCCGCGCGCGTCCGTGGCGTTGCGCAGCACCGCCTGGTTGGCCGCCATCCGGGCGTGGTTGGGGCTGGCGGGGTCCGGCTGGGTGTGGAGGAGGACCTTGGCGGGGCCGAGGTAGGCGGCGACGAGATCGACGTGTCCGTTGGTGATGTCGTCGTTGTTCAGGCCGTACGGTAGCCAGACGACCTTGCTCGCCCCGTACGCGCCCAGCAGCGCGGCCTCGATCTGGGCGCGGCTCATGGACGGGTTGCGGCTGGGGTGGAGCAGGCACTCCTCGGTGGTGATGAGGGTGCCCTGCCCGTCGGTGATGACGGCCCCGCCCTCCAGGACCATGTCGACGGGCCGGCGCTCCACGCCCAGGTGGTCGCAGACGCCGACCGGCAGGAAGTCGTCCTTGTCGTACGGGTACTTCTCGCCCCAGCCGTTGAACCGGAAGTCGAGCCCGACCTTCTGTGTCCTCCCCGCGTCGACGGCGAAGACCGGGCCCGTGTCGCGCGTCCAGCAGTCGTTGACCGGGTGCTCGATGACCGTGATGCCGCTGCCGCACCGGGCGCGGGCCTCGGCGCCCCGGCCCGGCTCGGCGACCATCAGGACCGACTCGAAGCGGGCGATCTGCTGGGCTATGCCCACTATTTCGTCCTGGACGTCGCGCAGCAGCCCGCCCCAGCCGACGGCCGGGTCCCAGGGCCAGGCCATGACACAACCGGAGTGCGCTTCCCACTCGGCGGGGGCGTGGAACACCGTGGTGGCCTCCCCGGTCGTGGCGGCCGTGGCGGCGGTGGCCCGGCCGGGGCCGATCAGCGCGGCCGCGGCGGCCGTCAGGGCTGCGCCGCCGAATCCTCTCCTGCTCATGTGCGGCGTGCGGGGCAGACTCATCGCGTATCTCCTTGCAGGGAAACGGTTGATGTGCGCGTGCGGGGGGTGGGGTCGGGAGGGGGTGAGCGGCGTCAGGAGGCGTCGGTGGCGAGCGCGGCGGATTCGTCCGCGTCCGGCACGGGGGCAGCGGCAGCCGGCGGCCGGTCGTCGCGGATCCTGTCCTGCGGGCGGCGGACCACCAGGTAGACCAGCCCGGCGAGGATGATCACGGCGGTGCCCAGCAGCCCGGCCCACACCTGGTACCAGGGCGCACCCGGAGGGGCGAGGATGGCGCGCGGCCAGCAGACGTTGACCACCTCGAAGCCGGTCCACAGCACCGCCAGGACGTTCAGCACCGTGCCCTTGCGCCCCTGCCGGATGTGCCCCGAGGGGACCCAGGTGCCGCGCAGCCGGGCGACGAGGGCGGCCAGCGAGGTGAGGAAGAACGGCAGGAACGTCGCCGCCGTACCGAAGGCGATCAGGCTGCCGATGGCGGTCGCGTCGAGACCGAGCAGCAGGGCCGTGCCGCTGACCAGGGTGGACGCGACGAGCCCGCCGAGGGGCGCCTGGCGCTTGTTGACCTTCCGCACCTGCCGGGAGAAGGGGAAGACACCGTCCCGGGCCAGTGAGTACAGGCCGCGCGCCGCGCCGCCCTGGGAGGCCATGGCGCAGGCGAGGAAGCCGATCAGGACGACGGCCACGAAGGGCTTGTCGGACCAGGAGCCGAAGGAGTGCACCACCGCCGTGGTCACCGGGTCGATGTCCTCGCCCAGGACGACCTTCTCGGGCGCGGGGTGGGAGAGGGCGACGGCCATGGCGTTGAGGATCACGACCGCGCCGACGCTGAGCAGCGCCCACCACATGGCGCGCGGTACCTGCCGGCCCGCGTCCTTGGTCTCCTCGGAGGCGGAGACGCAGGCGTCGAAGCCGATGAAGGCCCAGCCGGCCACGGCGACGGCGGCGAGGAAGGCCATCGTCGTGGAACCGCCGGACAGCGCCTCGGCCCCCATGGTGTCGGTGAACAGGACGAAGTCGTGGTCCCGGAAGAACAGCAGCAGGGAGAAGCCGACCAGGACGGAGGCCACCGCCTCGGCTCCGATGCCCAGCGACACGATGAAGCTCAGGACCCTGATGCCGTACGCGTTGATCAGCATGCAGCCGAGCAGGATGCCCACCGCGACCGCCACCATCGCCCCGGGCGTGGGCGTGATCCCGAAGAGCGCGAAGACCCAGGGCGCGGCGAGGTAGGCCACGGTGGTGTTGCCGAACATCACGGCGAACTGCCACACCCAGCCGCCCATCCACCCGAAGGCGGGCCCGAGCAGCCGGCGGCTCCACTGGTACGGGCCGCCCGCGAGCGGCCACTGGGACGCGAGCTCCGAGTAGACGTTCACGACCAGGCACTGGCCGATCAGCACCACCGGCAGCGCCCAGATCCAGGCGGGCCCCGCGACGGTCGTGCCGACCATGGCGACCGCGTACAGGGCCACCACGGGGGAGACCACGGCGAAGCCCATGGAGATGTTCCCCAGGATGCCGAGGCTGCGGCGCAGCTCCTGCCGGTAGCCGAGGTCGCCCAGGCGGGCGGCGTCGGCATCAGTGTCGTACGACTGCGTCATGGTCACCTCGTGGTGCTAAATCTAACGTTGTTAGGTATCGGGGTGCGGGGAACTTAACGCGCCACTGGCCGAATGTGAACCCCTCCCGCCCGGTAACCTGGCGGCGGATAAGAGGGGGAGCACCGCGATGGGCCGACCGAGCCAGCCACTGCTGAGCCGCGAGAGCATCGCGCGCACCGCCCTGGAACTCCTCGAAGAGCTGGGACCCCAGGCCCTGACGATGCGGGCCCTCGCCCAGCGCCTGGGAGTGCGCGGCGCGTCGCTCTACCACCATGTGGCGTCCAAGGACGACCTGCTGGACGCGGCACTGGAACGGATCAACGAGGAGATCGACCTCGCCCCGCTCGACGACCCGCGCTGGCGCGAGGGCATCGCCGCGTACGCCCGCGGCTACCGCCGCGTGTACCTCCGCTACCCGCACATGATCGCCCTGGTGGCCCGGCGCCGTGTCGAGGCCGACAAGGCCCTGCGCGGCTACGACACGCTGATCGCCGCCCTGGTCCGGATCGGCTGCACCCCGGCCAAGGCGGCCGAGGTCGCCGCGGCCCTGGACTACCTGGTCCTGGGCTCCGCCCTGGAGACCTTCACGGCCGGCTTCACCCGCCCCCCGGACGGCTATCGCCCGGCCTACCCCTCCCTTGCCGACGCCCTGGAGGGGGCCGACGGCGACGCCTCGGGGCTGGCCGGTCTCGACGACCGCGGCTTCGAGGCGGGACTCACCCTCCTCCTCGACGGCCTTGCCGCCGCCATTCAGCAGGGCGGGCCGACGGGACCCCTTACCCTGGACGGGTGAGCGGTAACGACGTGGCTGGCGGAGTTGTGGACGGTTTGAAGACGTACGAGGTACGCACCTACGGGTGCCAGATGAACGTTCACGACTCCGAGCGCCTCTCCGGCCTGTTGGAGGACGCCGGTTACGTCCGCGCCCCCGAGGGCTCCGACGGTGACGCCGACGTCGTGGTCTTCAACACCTGCGCGGTCCGCGAGAACGCCGACAACAAGCTGTACGGCAACCTCGGCCGGCTCGCCCCGATGAAGACCAAGCGGCCCGGCATGCAGATCGCCGTCGGCGGCTGCCTGGCCCAGAAGGACCGCGACACGATCGTGAAGAAGGCGCCCTGGGTCGACGTCGTCTTCGGTACGCACAACATCGGCAAGCTGCCGGTGCTCCTGGAGCGCGCCCGCGTCCAGGAGGAGGCGCAGATCGAGATCGCCGAGTCGCTGGAGGCGTTCCCCTCCACGCTGCCGACCCGGCGCGAGTCGGCGTACGCCGCGTGGGTCTCCATCTCCGTCGGCTGCAACAACACCTGCACCTTCTGCATCGTCCCGGCGCTGCGCGGCAAGGAGAAGGACCGCCGTCCCGGCGACATCCTCGCCGAGATCGAGGCGCTGGTCTCCGAAGGCGTCTCCGAGATCACCCTGCTCGGCCAGAACGTCAACGCGTACGGCTCCGACATCGGCGACCGCGAGGCGTTCAGCAAGCTGCTGCGCGCCTGCGGGAAGATCGAGGGCCTGGAGCGCGTCCGCTTCACCTCCCCGCACCCGCGCGACTTCACCGACGACGTGATCGCCGCGATGGCCGAGACGCCCAATGTGATGCCGCAGCTCCACATGCCGCTGCAGTCCGGCTCGGACACGGTCCTGAAGGCGATGCGCCGCTCGTACCGCCAGGACCGCTTCCTCGGGATCATCGGCAAGGTGCGGGAGGCCATCCCGCACGCCGCCATCTCCACCGACATCATCGTGGGCTTCCCCGGTGAGACGGAGGAGGACTTCGAGCAGACCATGCACGTGGTGCGCGAGGCGCGGTTCGCGCAGGCCTTCACCTTCCAGTACTCCAAGCGCCCCGGCACCCCGGCGGCGACCATGGAGGGGCAGATCCCCAAGGAGGTCGTACAGGACCGCTACATGCGCCTGGTCGCCCTCCAGGAGGAGATCTCCTGGGAGGAGAACAAGAAGCAGGTCGGCCGCACCCTGGAGGTCATGGTCGCGGAGGGCGAGGGCCGCAAGGACGGCGCCACCCACCGCCTGTCCGGCCGCGCCCCCGACAACCGCCTGGTCCACTTCACCAAGCCGGAGCAGGACGTGCGCCCCGGTGACGTGGTGACCGTCGAGATCACGTACGCGGCCCCCCACCACCTCCTCGCCGAGGGCCCGACGGCCCATGTGCGCCGCACCCGCGCGGGCGACGCCTGGGAGAAGCGCAACGCGGCCGAGGCCGCCAAGCCCGCGGGCGTCATGCTCGGCCTGCCGCAGATCGGCGCCCCGGCCCCGCTGCCCCCGGTCACGGGCGGCTGCACGGTCGGCTGACCTGCGGGGGCTTTCCCGGAGTCCCGGGGGCCACCGGCTACGCTGCGGATCATGCTTGCCGCCGCCGCCGTCTGCCCCTGCCCGCCCCTCCTCGTCCCGGACCTCGCCGCCGGTGCGGCGCCCGAGCTCGACGGGGCGCGCACGGCGTGCTCCGACGCGCTCGCGGTGCTCGCCGCGTCGCGCCCGGACCGGCTGGTCGTGGTCGGGCCCGGCGCGGAGGAGGGGCTGGAGCGGTACCCGGCGGGGACGGCGGGGGACTTCCGGGGCTTCGGTGTCGACGTGGACGTACGGCTCGGGACGGGAGCCGGCGGTGACCGGCCGCTGCCCGCGCCGCTCGCCGTGGGCGCCTGGCTGCTCGCGCGCGCCGGCTGGGCCGGCGCCCCGGTCGAGGGCCTCGCCGTGGGGGAGCGGCTCGCGCCGGCGCGGTGCGCCGACGCCGGCCGGGAGCTCGCCGCACAGGCGGGGCGCGTCGCCCTCCTGGTGCTGGGGGACGGCAGCGCGTGCCGCAGTCTCAAGGCGCCGGGCTACCTCGACGACCGCGCCGCCGCCTTCGACGAGCGGGCCGCCCGGGCGCTGGGCTCGGCGGACACGGCCGCCCTCGCGGCGATGGACGAGCACCTCGCGTACGAGCTGAAAGCGGCAGGCAGGGCGCCCTGGCAGGTCCTCGCGGGCGCGGCCGAGGGCGCGGGCCTGGAGGGCCGCCTGCTCTACGAGGACGCGCCGTACGGCGTCGGTTACTTCGTCGCCGCCTGGTCGTAGCCGAACGACGGCGGACGGCCGCGGAGCACGGTGATGCGCTCCGCGGCCGTCCGTCGTGCCGTGGCCGGTCGAACGAGGTCAGGAGGCCGGCGGAACCGGCGGCGCCGGCGGCGTGCCGCCGTCGTCCTTGTGGGCGATCCGCCCCACGGCGTTCTTGGCCTTGCCCGTGCCCGATTGGATCTTGTCGCTGTACTTGCCCTTGGTCTTCTGGTCGACCATCCTGGCGGCCTTGTCCAGGCCGTGGTCGATCTTGCTCTCGTGCTGGTGCGCGAGGTCGGAGACCTTGTCCTTGGCAGGACCGAGCTTGGCCTTCAGCGAATCCAGGAAGCCCATGGGGCACCTTCCCTCGGAGTAACCGTCGTAAGGATCCTACTTGCGGGCGCCCTCGCCGGCCTCGTTGTCCGCCGCCTCCTCGGCCGACTGCTGCTTGGGGATCTCCACACCCTCGGCCGGGGCGACTTCCGGCTCCGTGTCCGCCGCGTCCGCCGCGTCCGCCGTGTCCGACGCCTCGGCGGCCTTCCCGGTGCCCTCCGCCGATGCGTCGGCCGACGTCACGGCCGCCTCCTCCTGGGGCGAGGCCTCGGCAGTCTCCTTACGCCGACGAAACCGTGCAAAAACGCCCATATCTACTCCATAGCGTACTCGTGTGGGCGAAATTCCGCGCCGCCCGGAGCGTCCCATTGCGTCGCCCGGTGGAGCCGGTCCATAAACCGGCGGTCGGAACCTCGCAACAGGCAACGACGCCGATGTCGTGCCGTCACGTAACTCGTTCGAGGAGCGGTCTTGAGGTTTGCGAGACTGGGGCAGTGAGAAGTACAGCTCCCGCCCCGCGGGTCATCGCCGTCGTCGGCCCCACGGCAGCCGGAAAGTCCGATCTGGGCGTCCACCTCGCCCAGCAGCTGGGCGGCGAAGTCGTCAACGCCGACTCCATGCAGCTCTACCGGGGGATGGACATCGGCACCGCCAAGCTGACGCCCGAGGAGCGCGGCGGCATCACGCACCACCTCCTCGACATCTGGGACGTCACCGAGGCGGCCAGCGTCGCGGAGTACCAGAGGCTGGCCCGCGCGGAGATCGACCGACTGCTCGCCGCCGGCCGCACTCCCGTCCTCGTCGGCGGCTCCGGGCTGTACGTACGCGGCGCCATCGACGCCCTGGAGTTCCCCGGCACCGACCCCGCCGTCCGCGCCCGCCTCGAGGCCGAGCTCGACGAGCGCGGCTCCGGCGTCCTGCACGCCCGGCTCGCCGCCGCCGACCCCGAGGCCGCACGCGCCATCCTGCCCAGCAACGGCCGCCGGATCGTCCGGGCCCTGGAAGTCATCGAGATCACCGGCAGGCCCTTCACGGCCAACCTCCCCGGTCACGACTCGGTGTACGACACCGTCCAGATCGGCGTCGACGTCGAACGTCCCGAACTCGACGAGCGGATCACCACGCGCGTGGACCGGATGTGGGAGGCCGGGCTCGTCGACGAGGTCCGGGCCCTGGAGGCACACGGGCTGCGCGAGGGCCGCACCGCCTCGCGCGCGCTCGGCTACCAGCAGGTGCTGGCCGCGCTCGCGGGCGAGTGCACCGAGGAGGAGGCGCGCGCCGAGACCGTACGCGCCACCAAGCGCTTCGCACGCCGCCAGGACTCCTGGTTCCGGCGCGACCCGCGCGTCCACTGGCTGAGCGGCGCCGCCGCCGACCGCGCGGAACTTCCCGACAAGGCGCTGGCGTTGGTCGAACGAGCGGTTACAGCCTGATCACGTGATGGCATCGGGACGCCCTGCCCGTCATTCCGGCGGTCGGGGGCGTGCCATCATCGAGCATCGATCGACCAGTGGAATCCGAGTGGGGAGGGCGCGTGGCGATGGAGGCCGGCCCTCGCGACAGAGAACACCAGGAAGCACCGGACGAACCCCAGGTGGCCAGTGACGCACCGGGCCTGAGCCCGGACGGTCCCGACCTCAACGAGGACGGGACCCCGGAGATCACCCCCGACGAGGTCGAGGTCGAACTGCGCCCGCAGCGCAAGCTGCGCATCTGGCAGCTCGCCCCCATCGTCGGCCTCGCCGTGATCGGCTCGCTGATGTTCGGCTTCCCCCTCGCCTTCGGCTCGGGCGACGGCGGCGCGGTCCTCGCCATGCTGGGCCTGCTGCTGTGCGGCTGCGCCGCCGGCTGGGGCATGATGGCCGCCCGCCGCGTCGGCTACACCTGGCCCGGGCTCCCCGCCCGAGGCTCCGGCGAACGCCCCGACTGGCGCGTGATCGCCCTGTACGCCGTGGGCGTCGCGGTCCCGGTCGTCCTCGCGGTCTGGCGCGTGGCCCGACTGCGCTGACGTCACGGCGGCCGACGGACCGACCGGCCGGGTGTCGGACCCCACCCGTACGATTGACCCCGTGACCAACGATCCCGTGACCAGCGCGCCCATCGCCTTCCTGAAGGGCCACGGCACCGAGAACGACTTCGTGATCGTGCCCGACCCGGACAACGCCATCGACCTCCCCGCCGGCGTCGTGGCCCGCCTCTGCGACCGCCGGGCCGGGATCGGCGGCGACGGCGTGCTGCATGTCGTCCGGTCCGCCGCCCACCCCGAGGCGCGCGCCATGGCCGACGAGGCCGAGTGGTTCATGGACTACCGCAACGCCGACGGCTCGGTCGCCGAGATGTGCGGCAACGGCGTCCGCGTCTTCGCCCGGTACCTCCAGCACGCCGGACACGTCACCGCCGGTGACGTCGCGGTCGCCACTCGCGGCGGCGTCAAGCGCGTCCACCTCGCCAAGAACGGCGACGTCACGGTCTCCATGGGCCGCGCCCGGCTCCCCGAGGACGGGGTCACGGTCACCGTCGGCGGCCGCAGCTGGCCCGCGCGGAACGTGAACATGGGAAACCCCCACGCGGTGGCCTTCGTCGAGGACCTCGACCACGCCGGCGACCTGTACGCCGAGCCGCCGTACGAGCCGGCCGCGGTGTACCCGGACGGCGTCAACATCGAGTTCGTCGCCGACCGCGGCCCCCGCCACGTGGCCATGCGCGTCCACGAGCGCGGCGCCGCCGAGACCCGCTCGTGCGGCACCGGCGCGTGCGCGGTCGCCGTCGCGGCCGCCCGGCGGGACGGCAGCGACCCGGCCGAGACGGGGGCCCCGGTCACGTACACCGTGGACGTCCTCGGCGGCACGCTCGTGATCACCGAGCGCCCCGACGGCGAGATCGAGATGACCGGCCCCGCGGTCATCGTCGCCGAAGGCCACATCGACCCGGCCTGGTTCGCCTCCGCGCCCGTCCGAACGTCCGCCTGAACCTCTGCGCAGCCCTTCGCGCGCCCTTCGCTCGAATGGGTGATCCGGTTCACGCTGAGCGAGAGCAGGTCAGCGCTACGTGGTGGGCTCGGTAGCATCAAGCACCGGCCCGGCGGGCATGCCTTGCCCGCCCCACCGCCGGTCGACGCCGTCGGAGGTGCCCATGAGCGCAGAGGCCACCAACCTGAGTGCAGAGGCCACGAACCCCGCGCCCAGCCGTCGGCGCGGCCGCCCGAGGATCGACCTCCGGAGGCTCGGCCGCGCCGCACTGCTCGGTCCCGGCACCCGGGACCGGCTGCCCGACGCCATCAGCCATGTCGCCGAGGCCCACCGGGCCCACCACCCGGACGCGGACCTGGCCGTCCTGCACCGGGCGTACGTACTCGCCGAGTCCTCCCACCGGGGCCAGTTCCGCAAGAGCGGCGAGCCGTACATCACCCACCCCCTCGCCGTCACGCTGATCCTCGCCGAACTGGGCGCTGAGACCACCACCTTGACCGCCTCCCTCCTCCACGACACCGTCGAGGACACGGACGTGACCCTGGATCAGGTGAGGGAGGAGTTCGGCGAGGAGGTCTGTTACCTGGTCGACGGGGTCACCAAACTGGAGAAGGTCGACTACGGGGCCGCCGCCGAGCCCGAGACCTTCCGCAAGATGCTCGTCGCCACCGGCAACGACGTACGCGTCATGTCGATCAAACTCGCCGACCGGCTGCACAACATGCGCACCCTCGGCGTGATGCGCCCCGAGAAGCAGGTCCGCATCGCCAAGGTGACGCGCGACGTCCTGATCCCGCTCGCCGAGCGGCTCGGCGTACAGGCCCTCAAGACCGAACTGGAGGACCTGGTCTTCGCCATCCTCCACCCCGCCGAGTACGAGAACACCCGCGCCCTCATCGCCGACAACGCCACCGCCCCGGACGCGCTGGCCGCCATCGCCGACGACGTCCGGACGGTGCTCAGGGAGGCCCGGATCCCGGCCGAAGTGCTGGTGCGGCCACGCCACTTCGTCTCCGTGCACCGCGTCCGGCTCAAGCGCGGTGAACTGCGCGGCACCGACTTCGGGCGGCTGCTCGTCCTGGTCGGGGACGACGCCGACTGCTACGGAGTGCTCGGCGAGCTGCACACCTGCTTCACCCCGGTGATCTCCGAGTTCAAGGACTTCATCGCCGCGCCCAAGTTCAACCTCTACCAGTCGCTCCACACGGCCGTCGCCGCACCCGACGGAGCCGTCGCCGAAGTCCTCATCCGCACGCACCAGATGCACAAGGTCGCCGAGGCCGGAGTCGTCGCCCTCGGCAATCCGTACGCGGCGCCCGCCGAAGGCGTCGAGCCCACGGGCGAGGACGGCGAGCGCAGCGACCCCACCCGGCCCGGCTGGCTCTCCCGGCTGCTCGCCTGGCAGCAGTCCACCCCCGACCCCGACACCTTCTGGACCTCGCTCCGCGCCGACCTCGCCCAGGACGGCGAGATCACCGTCTTCCGCCCGGACGGCGGCACGCTCGCCCTGCCGGCCGGCGCGACGTGCGTGGACGCCGCGTACGCGCAGTACGGCGAGGCGGCCCACACCTGCGTCGGCGCCCGCGTCAACGGCCGCCTCGCAGCTCTGGGTACCGTCCTGAACGACGGCGACACGGTGCAACTGCTGCTCGCCCGGGGCGAGGCGGGGGTGGAGGCCCGCGCAGGCGACATCGCCCAGCCCGATCCCGCCTCCGGGCCCTCGCCCGACTGGCTGAGGCACGCCCGTACCCCGGCCGCCCGGATCGCCATCACCGGCTGGCTCACCGCGCACCCCGAGGGCGTCAAGGTCCCGGCGGCCGCCCCCCGCCCGCCGTCCACCGCCGTGAGCGCCGACCCCCCGGCCGCCCGGGACGCCGCGGCGAACGCCGTCGTGGCCGACCTGCCGGACGCCTCGGTGCGGCTGGCCCGCTGCTGCACGCCCGTGCCGCCGGACGCGGTCACCGGCTTTCCGGTGCGCGGCGGAAACGTCACCGTCCACCGGGCCGGATGCCCCGCCGTACGGCGCATGGAGGCGGCCGGGCGGGTGCCGGTCGACGTGCGGTGGGGAGAGGCGGCCGAGTGCCGGGTCACGCTGGTCGCCGAATCGTTCGGCAGGCCGCGGCTGCTCGCCGATCTCACAGAGGCCATCGCCACGGCCGGCGCGGCGATCGTCTCGGCCACCGTCGAACCGCCCAGCGAGCAGCGCGTCCGCCACACCTACACGCTCCAGCTCGCCGACGCCGCCGAGCTGCCCGCCCTGATGCGCGCCATGCGCGACGTGCCCGGGGTCTACGACGTCAGCCGCGCCCAGCACCCGACCCCCGCCCCCCACTGAGTCCCCGCGCCCCCTCCCGGGCCCCGCAGGCTCCCCCGTGTCCGTTCCTGGGCCCCGCAGGCTTCCCCGTGTCCGTTCCCGGGCCCCGGAGGCTTCCCCGGGCCCGTTCCGCGCACCCTCCCGGCGGCGGGCCCGAGGCCGTTCGGGTGCGCGGGGAGCGCGCCGTCGTGGTCCGGGCCCGGTGCGCTGGTAGCGGTTGCCCCATGCCCCTCACATCGCGTGCACCTCGCACAGCTCGCACCTCGCGGCGCCTCCGGGCGGCCCTGGTGGCGGCGGCCTCGGCCGGCCTGATCGGCGCGGCGCTGCCCTCACCCCAGCCGCTCGGCATCGGCGACCCGCTCTTCCCGCAGCTCGGCAACCCCGGGTACGACGTCCTCGCGTACGACATCGCCTTCACCTACCGGGGCGACAACAGCAAGCCGCTGGACGCCGTCACCAAGATCGACGCGCGGGCCACCGACCGGCTCGACCGCGTCAACCTGGACTTCACCCACGGCACCGTCCGCTCGGTCGAGGTCGACGGCCGGCCCGCCGAGTTCGCGTCCAGCGGCGAGGACCTGGTGATCGAGCCGTCCCGGGCGGTCGGGCCCGGCGAACGGTTCCACATCGCCGTCACCCACACCAGCGACCCGGCCGGCCCCAGGAACGCGGGCGGCTGGGTCCGCACCGCCGACGGCCTGGCGATGGCCAACCAGGCCGACGCCGCCCACCGCGTCTTCCCCGGCAACGACCATCCCGCCGACAAGGCGTACTTCACCTTCCACGTCACCGCGCCCAAGGACCTGACGGTGGTCGCCAACGGGCAGCACGTGGCCCGGTCGCTCAGCGGTGACACCGGTACCTGGACGTACCGCGGCACCCGGCCCATGGCCACCGAGCTCGCCCAGGTGTCCATCGGCCGCTCCACCGTCGTCCGCCGTACCGGCCCGCACGGTCTGCCGGTGCGCGACGTCGTGCCGTCCGCAGACGTCGAGCGGATGGAACCCTGGCTGAAGCGGACCCCCGCCCACCTGGAGTGGATGGAGCGCAAGGTCGGCCCCTACCCCTTCGAGACGTACGGCGTGCTCGTCGCCGACGCCGACACCGGCTTCGAGCTGGAGACCCAGACGCTCTCCCTCTTCGAGCGCTCACTGTTCACCCGGGGCACCCTCCCCGAGTGGTTCGTCGAGTCGATCATGGTGCACGAACTGGCCCACCACTGGTTCGGCAACAGCGTCTCGCCGCGCCGGTGGGCCGACCTGTGGCTCAACGAAGGACACGCCACCTGGTACGAGGCGCTGTACGCGGAGGAGACGGCCCAGCAGCCCCTGGAGCAGCGCATGCGCCAGGCGTACACCGACTCCGACCGCTGGCGCGCCGCGGGCGGGCCGCCGGCCGCGCCCAGGCCGCCCGCGGCGGGTCAGAAGATCAGCCTGTTCCGGCCGGTCGTCTACGACGGCAGCGCCCTGGTCCTGTACGCGCTGCGGCAGGAGATCGGCAAGGCCGCCTTCGAGCGGCTGGAGCGGCGCTGGGTGACGCAGTACGCGCACTCCACGGCGAGCACCGCCGATTTCGTACGGCTCGCGTCGGAGGAGGCGGGGCGGGACCTGACCGCGTTCCTCAAGGACTGGCTGTACGGCGAGCGCACCCCGAAGATGCCGGGCCACCCGGACTGGCGCAGCAAGGCCCCGGCCAAGGGCGCCACGAAGGCACCGGCCCCCGCGGCCAAGCGCTGACCGGCGCTTCCACGCTCCGAAAACCCGCGTGACGGGCCCGGCCGTGCCGTGCGACCATCAACGGGTCGGCGGCGCTGCCGGGCCCCTGGAATGCCGAGGGCCCGCCCCGGGAATCAATCGGGGGAGTCACGCGTTGTGACTGACGAGCCGCTCGAGTCGGCGTGGGCCGCCCGGGCACCCACGATTCCCACGACGTAAGGATCCAATGACCTCCTCTTCATCCCCTTCCCAGGACGCGCAGAGCTTCGCGGACAAGACCCGCACCGAGAGCCTTCGGGCCGATGCCCTGATGGAAGAGGACGTCGCCTGGAGCTTCGAGATCGACGGAGAGCGGGACGGCGACCAGTTCGACCGCTCCGAGCGAGCCGCGCTGCGCCGTGTGGCGGGTCTCTCCACCGAGCTCGAAGACGTCACCGAGGTCGAGTACCGGCAGCTGCGCCTGGAGCGTGTGGTGCTGGTCGGCGTATGGACCTCGGGGACCGTGCAGGACGCGGAGAACTCCCTCGCGGAGCTGGCGGCGCTCGCCGAGACGGCGGGTGCGCTGGTGCTCGACGGAGTGATCCAGCGCCGCGACAAGCCCGACCCGGCCACGTACATCGGCTCCGGCAAGGCGAACGAGCTGCGTGACATCGTGCTCGAGACCGGGGCCGACACCGTCGTCTGCGACGGTGAGCTCAGCCCCGGCCAGCTGATCCACCTCGAGGACGTCGTCAAGGTCAAGGTGGTCGACCGGACCGCCCTGATCCTCGACATCTTCGCCCAGCACGCCAAGTCCCGTGAGGGCAAGGCGCAGGTCGCGCTCGCGCAGATGCAGTACATGCTGCCGCGGCTGCGAGGCTGGGGTCAGTCGCTGTCCCGGCAGATGGGTGGCGGCGGCGGTGGCGGCATGGCCACCCGTGGTCCCGGTGAGACCAAGATCGAGACGGACCGGCGACGGATCCGCGAGAAGATGGCGAAGATGCGCCGTGAGATCGCGGAGATGAAGACGGGCCGTGACATCAAGCGGCAGGAGCGGCGGCGCAACAAGGTGCCGTCGGTCGCGATCGCCGGGTACACCAACGCCGGCAAGTCGTCCCTGCTGAACCGGCTGACGGGCGCGGGCGTGCTCGTGGAGAACGCGCTGTTCGCCACCCTCGACCCGACCGTGCGCCGGGCCGAGACCCCGAGCGGCCGCCTCTACACGCTGGCCGACACCGTCGGGTTCGTACGGCACCTGCCGCACCACCTCGTCGAGGCGTTCCGCTCCACCATGGAGGAGGTCGGTGACTCCGACCTGATCCTGCACGTGGTGGACGGCTCGCACCCCGCGCCGGAGGAGCAGCTGGCCGCCGTGCGCGAGGTGATCCGCGACGTGGGCGCGCTGGACGTGCCGGAGATCGTGGTGATCAACAAGGCGGACGCCGCCGACCCGCTCGTACTGCAGCGGCTGCTGCGCATCGAGCGGCACTCGATCGCGGTGTCGGCGCGGACCGGCGCGGGCATCGACGAGCTGCTCGCGCTGATCGACGCCGAGCTGCCGCGGCCGCAGGTCGAGATCGAGGCGCTCTTGCCGTACACGCAGGGCGCGCTGGTCTCGCGTGCGCACGCCGAGGGCGAGGTCCTCTCCGAGGAGCACACGCCGGAGGGCACGCTGCTCAAGGCGCGGGTGCACGAGGAACTGGCCGCCTTCCTGGCGCCGTACATCCCCGCGGCGCACTGACGGTTCCGACGGCCGTGTGAACGCCCGAAGGCCCGCTCCCTCTTCGTGAGGGGGCGGGCCTTCGAGTTCACCGGGCGTGCATCAGCCGCCCCTGCTACTGGCCGGCGAACTTCTCGCTCATCATCGTGTAGATCTGCTCCGCGCCCCGGTCGAGACGGGGGCCGGCCAGCCAGCCCGCGGTCACCGGGCCGATGGAGGTGTTGGACACCAGCGCCAGCTTCCCGCCCGGCTTCTCGATGAACCAGCCGCCGCCGGATGACCCGCCGGTCATGGTGCAGCCGATCCGCCACATGGTCGGCGTACCGGGCGTCAGCGTGAGGCGGCCGGGGCGGTCGACGCACTTGTGCATCAGCGCACCGTCGTACGGAGGGGCGGCGGGGTAGCCCCAGGCGCCCATCGCGGGGATGCCCGCCGCCTGGGGGGCGTTGAAGTCGACGTCGAGCGCGACGCCGACCGTCTCCTCCAGGGACTTGGTGCCGTTCTCCGGCTTCACATGCATCACGGCGTAGTCGTACGGGGCGCCCTCGCCGCCGGTCGGGCCGCCCTGCGAGATCCACTCGCCGGAGGTCGAGACCCAGTCCGCCCAGTAGACGCCGTAGGGGGCGACTTCCTGCGGAGCGGCCTTCTCCAGCGCGGCCGGGGACTTGCCCAGGTCGTTGTACGCGGGGACGAAGGCGATGTTGCGGAACCAGCCGCCCGCCTTCCCGGCGTGCACGCAGTGGCCCGCGGTCCACACGAGGTTGGACTTGCCGGGGTTCTTGGGGTCCTTGATGACGGTCGCGGAGCAGACCATCGAGCCCTCGGGGGCGTCGAAGAAGACCTTGCCGACGGGCGCGGCGTTCCGGTGGTACGGCTTCTCCTCCGCCACGGCCTCCACCGGCCGCGGCTCGGGGTCGGTGGCGCCCTGGTCGCCCGTGACGGCCCCGGCGGCCATCGTCTTCTGCGGGGACTTGGCGGACTGCATCCGCTCGGGCTTCCACAGCCCCTCGATCACCGGGTTGACGAAGTCCTTGGCCTCACGCAGCCATGTGTCCTTGTCCCAGTTCTTCCACTCGCCGTTCTTCCACTTTTCCGGGTCGACGCCGTGCTCCCTGAGCTTGTCGGCGAGATCGGCCGGCAGCTCCGCGCCACTGGTTCCGGTGTCGGCGGGGCTCGAGGAGGCGGATGTGCCGCCCGCCTCGTCCCCGGTGGGGCCACAGGCGGTGGCCGTCAGCGTGAGAGCCGCGGCCAGGCCGGTGACGGCCAGGAGCGGACGTATGGATCGCATGAGAACGATTCCCCCTGATAACGCATGTGCATCGTGGAATGCCATGAACCTGACACGCAAATGGGCGGTCTTCCGGGACCGCCCGCGCGCGAATGCGCCCCTACTCTATGCCGGTCCGGCCAGGGGCAGTCGCCACCCACGGTGACCTGCACGGAGTCTCCACCGGCTGGTCAGACGGCCGGAATCGGGAAGCAGGGCGCCCGGAGGCCCGGGCCGGGCGCCGGGCGTTCCGGTTCACCACCGGAACGCCCGGGCACATGCCCGCCGGCCTACTGGCCCGCGAACTTCTTGCTGACCGCTTCGTAGATGCCCTTGGCCTCGTCACCCAGCCGCGGACCGGCCAGCCACCCCGCCGTCACCGGGCCGATGGAGGTGTTGGAGACCAGCGCGGGCTTGCCGTCCTTGCCCTGCGCGACCCACCCGCCGCCGGAGGAACCGCCCGTCATGGTGCAGCCGATGCGGTACATCGTCGGCTGGGCGGCGTCGAGGGACAGCCGGCCCGGCTTGTCCGCGCACTGGAACATCTGCTGGCCGTCGAACGGCGGCGCCGCCGGGTAACCGGTCGCCTCCATCTTCGCGATCTCCGGCGCGGCCGGGGCGGCGAACTCGACCGGAAGCGCCGAACCGACCGTCTCCTCCAGCGACTTGCCGTTGCCGCCCTTCTCCGGAGTCACGTGGATGACCGCGTAGTCGTACGGAGCGCCCTGGCCACCGGTGGCCGCACCCTGGGAGATCCACTGCTCGGAGGTCTGCGCCCAGTCGCCCCACCACACGCCGTAGGGCGCCATGTCCTCGCGGGTCGCGTTCTCCAGCGCGGCGCCGGTCTTGCCGCTGTCGTTGTACGAGGGGACGAACGCGATGTTCCGGTACCAGCCGCCGTCCTTGCCGGCGTGCACGCAGTGGCCCGCCGTCCAGACGAGGTTGGACTTGCCCGGGTTCGCGGGGTCCTTCACCACGGTCGCGGAGCAGACCATCGAGCCCTGGGGGCCGTCGAAGAGGACCTTGCCGGCCTCCGGGACGTTGTCGTGGAACGGCGCCTTCACGGCCTGGGCCTCGACCGGCTCGGGCGTCGGGTCCGTCACGCCCTCGTCACCGTCGACGTCCCCGTCCTCGACCGGCCGTTCGGGCTGTTCCGCGTCCCGCATCCGGTCCGGGTCCCACAGGTCCTCGATGATCGGGTTGACGTAGTCCTTGGCCTCACGCAGCCATGTGTCCTTGTCCCAGTTCTTCCACTCGCCGTTCCTCCACTTGTCCAGGTCGATCCCGTGCTCCTTGAGCCGGTCCTTCAGATCGTCCGGAATCGTGATCTTGCCGTCGGACGTCTGGCTCGCGGAAGCGGTCGGCTCACCGCCCGCGTTGTCCTCGCTCGGGCCACAGGCAGTGGCCGTCAGCGCCAGCGCCGCGGCGACGGAGGCTGCGGCGAGCAGCGGACGAATGGGTCGCATGTCGTGATCCCCCTGGAACTTCGTGACAGAGCACTTCTGAGCACGTCTTGACTCGTCTGGACTTCGGCACCGGAGTGCGGCCCCCACTATGCCGGTGCCGATGGGGACGGCGTGCGGCAGGGCGGCGGTTCCCCGGCCGCAAGGATCTTCACCGCGGCCGTGATCGGGAAGAGATGTCGTCGTTGGTACGTACGGGGGACGCAGAGTCACGCCCGTCGCCGCCGTGCGTCGGACGAGCCGCACACCGATGAGCAGCGCAAACGTTACCGGGAGGACCCGAGCCGTGGCCGTGACCGAATCAGCCCCGGTGGCACCGACGTCCGGGCAGGAAGGGATCCTTCGCCGCCAGTCGCTCCGCGAATCGGCCGCCCGCACCTATGCGCGCGCCCTGCCCATCGTCCCCGTGCGGGCACGTGGCCTGACCATCGAAGGGGCCGACGGGCGCCGCTACCTCGACTGCCTCTCCGGCGCGGGAACCCTGGCCCTCGGCCACAACCACCCCGTGATCCTGGAGGCCATCAAGAAGGTCCTCGACTCGGGCGCCCCCCTCCACGTCCTCGACCTGGCCACACCGGTCAAGGACGCCTTCACCACCGAACTGTTCGCCACGCTGCCCCGCCGGCTCGCCGACGACGCACGGATCCAGTTCTGCGGCCCGGCCGGCACGGACGCCGTCGAGGCGGCGCTCAAACTGGTGCGCAACGCGACCGGCCGGCAGGGCCTGCTCGCCTTCACCGGCGCGTACCACGGCATGACGGCCGGCGCCCTGGCCGCCTCCGGCGGAGCCACCGACGTACAGGTCACCCGCCTGCCCTACCCGCACGACTACCGCTGCCCCTTCGGCGTCGGCGGCGAGCGCGGCGCCGAGATCGCCGCCCGCTGGACCGAGAGCCTCCTCGACGACCCCAAGTCCGGCGTCCCCCACCCCGCCGGGATGATCCTCGAACCCGTCCAGGGCGAGGGCGGCGTGATCCCCGCCCCCGACACCTGGCTGCGCCGGATGCGCCGGATCACCGCCGACCGCTCCATCCCGCTCATCGCCGACGAGGTGCAGACCGGCGTCGGCCGCACCGGCGCGTTCTGGGCCGTCGAGCACAGCGGTGTCGTCCCCGACGTGATGGTCATGTCCAAGGCCATCGGCGGTTCCCTCCCCCTGGCCGTCATCGTCTACCGGTCCGGGCTGGACGTCTGGCAGCCCGGCGCCCACGCCGGCACCTTCCGCGGCAACCAGCTCGCCATGGCGGCCGGTGCGGCCACCCTCGCCTTCGTCCGCGAGAACCACCTCGCCGAGCGGGCCGCGACCCTCGGGACGCGCATGCTGGGACAGCTCCAGGGCCTGGCCGCCGCCGACCCCCGCATCGGGGACGTGCGGGGCCGGGGCCTCATGATCGGCGTCGAGCTGGTCGCCCCGGACACCTCCGCCGACGTTCCGCCCGCGGACCCCGCCCTCGCCGCGACCGTCCAGCGCGAGTGCCTCCGACGCGGGCTCATCGTCGAACTCGGCGGCCGCCACAACGCCGTCGTACGCCTCCTCCCTCCCCTGACGCTCACCGACGAACAGGCGGCGGCCGTCCTCGACCGCTTCGCCGACGCCCTGGCCGCCGCCGAGCGCACCCCTCCCCACCCGAACGACCCAGGACCGTCCCGCTGAACCCGAACCTCCTCACCAGAAAGCCCCCGCCGTGAACCCCACCCCCGTACCCGAAGCACCCGGCGCCGACGGCCCTCCCACCGCCCCCGGCGGCCCCCGCCCGGGCGAGTCGACGACAGTGCCGCGCCAGTATTCGGGAGGGTACGAAGACCTGCCCGGCCCCATGCCGGCCGCGACGGGCACGGCAGCCGCGAGCGGACCCCACGCCGACGGCCCCGACCCCCTCGACCACCCGGACGCGCACCACGCCGCCGACGCGGCGACCACCGAGAACCTCCTCCGCTGCTGGGTACGCGAGAAGAACCTCGCCCAACCGGCCGGAAACACCCTGCGCATCCCCCTCGACGCCACCGGGACCGCCCTCCTCGTCCCCGTCCACTACTGGTCGCCCACCGGCTGGCACCGCTTCGGCCCGCCCACCCTCGGAGGCGCCCCGTCCACCGCCCCGCCCGCCGACGCGGTGACCGTCGCCGCCCTCATCGGCCGCGAGTCCGGCAGCGGAGCCGACCACCGGGAGAGCGCCGACCTGGTCGGCCGCGTCGCCGACTCCGTACGCCGCACCGCCGACTTCATCACCCACCGGCGCGGCCACCCCGGCCCCACCGCCGACGCCGACCTCTTCCTCACCGCCGAACAGTCCCTGCTGCTCGGCCACCCCCTCCACCCCACCCCCAAGAGCCGCGAAGGCCTCTCCGACTCCGAAGCCCGGCTCTACTCACCCGAGTTGTCCGGCTCCTTCCCCCTGCACTGGATGGCCGTCGACCGGTCCGTACTCGCCGCCGACTCCGCCTGGACCGAACAGGGCCGCCCCCGGACCGCCGACCACCTCACCGCCCGCCTCGCCGGCGACCTCGCCCTCCCCGGCGACACCGCCGCCCTGCCCCTCCACCCCTGGCAGGCCCGCGAACTCCTCCACCGCCCCGCCGTCGCCGAACTCCTCTCCGCCGGCCTGCTCCACGACCTGGGCACCCACGGGGACCCCTGGCACCCCACCTCCTCCGTCCGTACCGTCCACCGGCCCGGCGCCCCGGCCATGCTCAAACTGTCCCTCGGCGTACGCATCACCAACTCCCGCCGCGAGAACCTCCGCAAGGAACTCCACCGCGGCGTCGAGGTCCACCGACTGCTCCGCACCGGCCTCGCCGAGGAGTGGCAGGCCGTCCACCCGGGCTTCGACATCGTGCGCGACCCGGCCTGGCTCGCCGTCGACACCCCGTCCGGCGAGCCCGTCACCGGCCTCGACGTGATGATCCGCCACAACCCCTTCGGCCTCGGCGACGACGCCGTCTGCATCGCGGGCCTGACCGCGCCGCGCCCATGGCCCGGCAGCACCCGGATGCGATCGCGCCTGGCCGTCACCGTGTCCCGGCTCGCCGCCCGCACCGGCCGCCCCACCGGAGCCGTCGCCGCCGAGTGGTTCCTGCGCTACCTCGACCAGGTCGTCCGCCCCGTCCTCTGGCTCGACGGCACGGCCGGCGTCGCCCTGGAGGCCCACCAGCAGAACACCCTGGTCATCCTCGACCCCGACGGCTGGCCCCGGGGCGGCCGCTACCGCGACAACCAGGGCTACTACTTCCGCGAGTCGCACCGCACCGCCCTGGAGCACCGGCTCCCCGGGATCGGTACCCACAGCGACACCTTCGTCGCCGACGACGTCACCGACGAACGGTTCGCCTACTACCTCGGCATCAACAACGTGCTCGGCCTCATCGGCGCGTTCGGCGCGCAGCGCCTCGCCGACGAACAACTCCTCCTCGCCGCCTTCCGCCAGTTCCTCACCACCGCCACCGGACTCGGCTCCCCCCTGCCGGGCCGCCTCCTGGAGAGCCCGACCCTGCGCTGCAAGGCCAACCTCCTGACCCGGTTGCACGGCCTCGACGAACTCGTCGGCCCCGTCGACACCCAGTCCGTGTACGTCACCATCGCCAACCCCCTCCGCCGCTGACACGATCCGCCCACCCGAACCGCCGAGAGGACAGCGCCCCGTGCCTCCCACCGATGCGAGCTCCGACACCGGACCCAGCTGCCACGCGCCGGCCGGCCCGGGCACGGAGGACACCCTGGACCTCCGGCTGCCCGACGAGCTGATCACGCTGTTCCGCGAGCACGACCCGGGCCCCGGGCAGCAGCGGCCACGCGGTGTCGGCGACGACCTCCTCGACGCCGTCGCCGACTGGGGCCCCGTCACCACGCCCCTCGGAGCCTTCCGGCTCGTCCCCGTGCACATCGAACGCGACCGGGAACTCATCAGCCGGTGGATGAACGACCCCGCCGTCGCCGCGTTCTGGGAACTCGCCGGGCCCGTAGCGGTCACCGACACCCACCTGCGCGCCCAACTCGACGGCGACGGACGCAGCGTGCCGTGCCTGGGCGTGCTCGGCGGCAGCCCCATGAGCTACTTCGAGATCTACCGCGCCGACCTCGACCCCCTGGCCCGCCACTACCCGGCCCGCCCCCACGACACCGGTGTCCACCTGCTCATCGGAGGCATCGCCCACCGGGGCCGGGGCGTCGGCACCACCCTGCTCAGGGCCGTCTCGGACCTCGTCCTCGACAACCGCCCGCGCTGCGCACGCGTCATCGCGGAACCGGACATCCGCAACACCCCGTCCGTCTCGGCCTTCCTGAGCGCCGGTTTCCGTTTCTCCGCCGAACTCGACCTCCCCGACAAGCGAGCCGCCCTGATGATCCGCGACCGCACCCTGCGACACCTGCTGTGAACAGCCCGCTGCTCCACATACACCGCTCGACCCGCATCGGTTCCACCCGGAGGAGTCCCCGTGCCGAAATCCCCTGCCACCTTCGACTCCGCGGAGCCGCCCGCCCCGCCGACAGCCTCCGCCCCGCCCGAGCTGAACCCGCGGGCCTGGGCGCGGGCCTCCCGCCACCTCCTCGCGAAGATGCTCGGCGAATTCGCCTACGAAGAGATCATCGAGCCCACCCGGCTGCCCACCCCGCCGGCCGACGATCCCCGGCCCGCCCCGGCCGCCCCCCGGCCCGCCCCGGCCGAAGAACCCCGGCCCGCCCCGGCCGACGAGCCCATGCCCACAGCGGACGGCGACTCCCGCTCGTCGCAGCCGCCGGACGGCGACTCCGGCTGGTCGTACCCGCCGGACGACGGCTTCCGGCTCACGCCGGAGGACCACACCGACGGGCGGCCGCCGACCGACGCGTACACGATCAGACTCGACGACGGGTCCGTGCTCGCCTTCGCCGCGCGCCGGACCGCCTACGGCAGCTGGCGGGTCGATCCCCACTCGATCACCCGTGACGGGCACCCCTTCACCGACCCGCTGGACTTCCTCGTCCGGGCCCGCCACGTCCTGCGCCTGGACGGAGCCACGCTCGGCCACCTGCTCCGCGAGCTGACCATCACGCTCGCCGCCGACAGCCGGCTGGAGCACACCGCGCTTCCGGCCGGCCGCCTCGCCGACCTCGGCTACGCGGAGCTCGAAGGCCACCAGACCGGCCACCCGTGGATCGTCTTCAACAAGGGCCGCATCGGTTTCTCCGCGGCCGACGCGGCCCGCTGGGCGCCCGAGGCTCGTCGAGCGGCACCACTGCCCTGGATCGCGGTCAGCACCACGCTCGCCGCCTACCGCGGCGTCCCCGCCCTCGACACCCCCGCGCACCTCTACGACCGGGAACTCGCCCCGGCCGTGCGCGACACGTTCGCCGCCGAGCTCCGCGAACGCGGCCTCGACCCGGCGGCTTACCTCTACCTCCCGGTGCACCCCTGGCAGTGGGACGAGGTGCTGCTGCCGCTCTACGCGCCCGCCATCGCCGAGGGCGCGATCGTGCCGCTCCCCGCCGACGGCGACCTCCGGATGCCGCAGCAGTCGATCCGTACGTTCCTCAACGTCACCCGGCCCGACCGGTTCAGCGTCAAGCTGCCGCTGTCCGTCCTCAACACCCTCGTCTGGCGCGGCCTGCCCACCGAACGCACCCTCGCCGCCCCCGCCGTCACCTCCTGGGTCCACGCACTGCGCGACGCCGACCCGTTCCTGCGCGACGACTGCGGGGTGATCCTCCTGGGCGAGGTCGCCTCCGTCACGGTCGAGCACCCCCTGTACGACCACCTCCCCGAGGCCCCGTACCAGTACAAGGAGCTGCTCGGCGCGATCTGGCGCGAACCGCTGCGACTGCCGCCCGGCGAACGCGCCCGCACCCTCGCGTCCCTCCTCCACACCGATCCCGACGGCCGCTCCTTCACCGCCGAACTGGTGGCCCGGTCGGGGCTCGGCCCCACCGTCTGGCTCCAGCGTCTCTTCGCCGCCCTGCTGCCCCCCTTGCTGCACTTCCTCTACCGGTACGGCACCGTCTTCTCCCCGCACGGGGAGAACACCATCGTCGTCTTCGACGACCGGGACGTCCCCGTACGACTGGCGATCAAGGACTTCGTCGACGACATCAACGTCAGCGCCCACCCGGTGCCCGAGCACGACACCATGCCGGACGACGTACGGGCCGTGCTCCTCGCCGAGGAGCCCGGGTTCCTGACCCAGTTCATCCACTCCGGGCTCTTCGTCGGCGTCTTCCGCTACCTGGCGCCGCTCTGCGAGGAGCAACTCGGCGTGCCGGAGCGGGACTTCTGGTCACTCGTACGGGCTGAAATCCTGCGGCACCAGGCCCGCTTCCCGGACCTCAAGGACCGTTACGAGCTGTTCGACCTGCTCACACCGCGTATCGAGCGGCTGTGCCTCAACCGCAACCGGTTGCACCTGGACGGATACCGCGACCGGGCCCAGCGGCCGCACGCCGCCGTGCACGGCACCGTCCCCAATCCACTCGCGTGATCCGATTGTCAGTGGCGCGCCGTAGGGTGGACGGGCTATGACGAAGCCATCCCTCCCCGAGCTCCTCCACGCCGCCGTCACCGCCGTCGGCGGCGTGGAACGGCCAGGCCAGGTCACCATGGCCGAGGCCGTGGCGCAGGCCATCGACGACGGCTCCCACCTGCTGGTCCAGGCCGGCACCGGCACCGGGAAGTCCCTGGGGTACCTGGTGCCCGCGCTGGCGCACGGGGACCGGGTCGTGGTCGCCACCGCGACGCTGGCCCTCCAGCGGCAGCTGGTCGAGCGGGACCTGCCGCGCACGGTGGACGCGCTCCATCCGCAGCTGCGGCGCCGCCCGGAGTTCGCCATGCTCAAGGGCCGCTCGAACTACCTGTGCCTGCACCGCCTCCACGAGGGCGTCCCGCAGGACGAGGAGGAGGGCCTCTTCGACCCTCCCCTGGCCTTCGGCATGGGGGACCCCAAGGCGGCCGCGCCCACCAGCAAGCTCGGCCAGGACCTGCTGCGTCTGCGTGACTGGTCCGACGACACGGAGACCGGGGACCGGGACGACCTGACGCCCGGTGTCTCGGACCGGGCCTGGTCGCAGGTGTCCGTCACCTCCCGCGAATGCCTGGGCGCGTCGAAGTGCGCGTACGGAGCGGAGTGCTTCGCCGAGGCCGCGCGGGAGCGTGCCAAGCTCGCCGATGTCGTCGTCACCAACCACGCCCTGCTCGCCATCGACGCCATCGAGGGCGCCCCGGTGCTTCCGCAGCATGAGGTCCTGATCGTCGACGAGGCCCATGAGCTGGTCTCCCGGGTCACCGGTGTCGCCACCGGCGAGCTCACGCCCGGGCAGGTCAACCGGGCGGTGCGCCGGGCGGCCAAGCTGGTCGACGAGAAGGTCGCCGATCAGCTCCAGACGGCGGCCGAGGGTTTCGAGCGGCTGATGGAGCTGGCGCTGCCCGGCCGCCTGGAGGAGATCCCCGAGGACCTGGGGTACGCGTTGATGGCGCTGCGTGACGCGGCGCGCGCGGTCATCTCGTCCCTCGGCTCGACGCGCGACAAGTCGGTCCAGGACGAGGACGCGGTCCGCAAGCAGGCCAAGGCCTCCGTGGAGACCATCCATGATGTCGCCGAGCGCATCACCCAGGGCTCCGAGTACGACGTCGTCTGGTACGAGCGCCATGACCGCTTCGGGGCGTCCCTGCGGGTGGCGCCGCTGTCCGTCTCCGGCCTGCTGCGCGAGAAGCTCTTCGCCGAGCGGTCGGTCGTCCTCACCTCCGCCACGCTCAAGCTCGGCGGCGACTTCAACGGTGTGGGGGCTTCCCTGGGCCTCCCTCCGGAGGGCACCGTCGGCACGGAGGACGAGGACGTGCCGGTCTGGAAGGGCATCGACGTCGGCTCGCCGTTCGACTACCCCAGGCAGGGGATCCTGTACGTCGCCAGGCACCTGGCCACCCCGGGCAGGGAGGGCAGCCGCGGCGACATGATGGACGAGCTGGCGGAGCTGGTCGAAGCGGCCGGTGGCCGTACGCTCGGCCTCTTTTCGTCCATGCGGGCGGCCCAGGCCGCGGCCGAGGAACTCCGCGGCAGGCTCGACAAGCCGATCCTGCTCCAGGGCGAGGACACCCTGGGCGAACTGATCAAGACTTTCGCGAACGACCCGGAGACCTGCCTCTTCGGCACGCTCTCGCTGTGGCAGGGCGTGGACGTTCCCGGGCCGAACTGCCAGCTGGTGGTGATGGACCGCATCCCGTTCCCCCGGCCCGACGACCCGCTGATGAGCGCCCGCCAGAAGGCTGTGGAAGAGGCGGGCGGGAACGGCTTCATGGCCGTCGCGGCGACGCACGCGGCGCTGCTGATGGCGCAGGGCGCGGGGCGGCTCGTCCGTGCCACGGGCGACCGCGGAGTGGTCGCCGTCCTTGATCCCCGCCTGGCCAATGCCCGGTACGGCAGCTATCTACGCGCTTCGCTGCCCGACTTCTGGTACACCACGGACCGCAACCAGGTGCGTCGTTCACTCGCTGCGATCGACGCTGCGGCCAAGGCCGCCGAGGCCTGAGCGGCTGGGTCCCATCGGGGCTGTGCCCGCGCCCGGTGTGCCCCTGGCCGGTCGCACGGTCCCGCCGGCGGCCCGGCTCCAGGGCGGGTGGACCGAGGCCGCAGGGGACCGGCGCAGGGCGCCCGACGGCGGGTGGGAGTGCTGGGGAGGCGTCGGGTCCGGGGCGGTGTCCGGTCCGGTGGCGGCGCACATACGTAGGGCCCCGGGACCGGCGCAGTGGGTCCCGGGGCCCGGTCGGAGCCGGCGCGGTGTGTCAGACGCGCCGGAGTACCGCCACCACCTTGCCGAGGATCGTCGCCTCGTCACCCGGGATCGGCTGGTACGCGGCATTGTGCGGGAGGAGCCAGACATGGCCGTCCTCGCGCTTGAAGCGCTTCACCGTGGCTTCGCCGTCCAGCATCGCCGCCACGATGTCGCCGTTCTCCGCGACCGGCTGGCGGCGCACGGTCACCCAGTCGCCGTCACAGATGGCCGCTTCGATCATGGAATCACCGACGACCTTCAGGACGAACAGCTCTCCGTCACCGACCAGCTGGCGGGGGAGGGGGAACACGTCCTCCACCGACTCCTCGGCGAGGATCGGCCCACCGGCCGCGATACGGCCGACAAGCGGAACGTACGACGCGGCGGGCTTGCCGGTGGTGTCGGTCGGCTGGGTGCTCGGCTGGTCGGACCCGCGGACCTCGTAGGCCCTGGGCCGGTGCGGGTCCCGGCGCAGGAAACCCTTGCGCTCCAGAGCCATCAGCTGGTGGGCGACCGACGAGGTGCTGGACAGCCCCACCGCCTGGCCGATCTCCCGCATCGACGGCGGGTAACCGCGCCGCTGCACCGAGTCCCGGATGACCTCGATGACCCGCCGCTGCCGGTCCGTGAGCCCGGAGCTGTCCGCCCGGATGCCTGGAGGTCGCCCGGGCAGCGAGCGCGTGGGCTTGGGCCCCTCCGCGTTCGTGGTCACTTCATTCATGGCATGCACCGGCTCGAGTCGGCTCTGGGAGCGGTCCTGGGCAGTGATGGTGGCGGCACTGTTTGCGGTGGTGGTCACGTCGGCCCCTCTCGAATGGTCTCCCTAGCTGGACAACGGTAGTTGCTTTCGAAAGGTTGCGCCAAACACACGTTCGAGTGAAAAATCGGGGATTGGCTTACATGTGCGTGTTACTAGGTGTATGTGCGATCGCTCGCCGATGTTTTCACCGGCCTCCAGGTCGTCTCCACTCACGGTAGCGCCCTTCCCGCCGACGCCCCCGGGCGCCCCGGTCGGCGATCCGCAACGATCTCCGGGGGGCTCCCTGTCGGTGATCTACGACAGGCCCCCGGTCCGGTGCCCCCGCCCCCCGGAATCCGTGGCGCCGCGCGCCTCCCGTAGGCTCTGGGGCGACCCCGGATCCTGCGGCGCGCGACACGCGCTGGGTGCCGAATAGACGGCTGAACCCCAGATCTAGTGGTTGGATTGGCCCGGCCACCCACAAGTTGTGGTCCCCCGGTCCATCGGGGGCGTGGTCATCGCCTATGCTTGTGGCTGCTTCGAGGGGCTCTGACGGGCCTTGACGAGGCTATTCAGTCGTGCTGTGAAGGAGGGTTGGGAGATGCACTGCCCCTTCTGCAGGCACCCCGACAGTCGTGTCGTCGACAGTCGCACCACCGACGACGGGACGGCCATCCGCCGCCGCCGCCAGTGCCCCGACTGCTCCCGCCGTTTCACCACGGTGGAGACCGCGTCACTGATGGTGATCAAGCGCAGCGGGGTCACCGAGCCCTTCAGCCGCACCAAGGTCATCTCCGGAGTGCGCAAGGCGTGCCAGGGGCGCCCGGTCACCGAGGACGCCCTCGCCCAGCTCGGCCAGCGGGTCGAGGAGGCGGTGCGCGCCACCGGCAGCGCGGAACTGACCACCCACGACGTCGGACTCGCCATACTCGGGCCGCTGCGGGAGCTCGACCTCGTCGCGTACCTGCGCTTCGCGTCCGTGTACCGGGCGTTCGACTCACTCGAAGACTTCGAGGCCGCCATCGCGGAGCTCCGCGAGCGGCGGCCCCCCGCGGAGGAGAGCGGGACCGGCGCGACCCCCGAGGTCCCGGTTCCCGCGGGCGCCGCCGACTGATCGTCCGGTCCGGCGAGGGACCGGTGACCGGCCGCTGGGCGGCATATGACGTGTCGCGGGCGCTGTGCGTGGTGCCCGGGACAACAGACAGAAATCTGTGCCTTGGGAAGATCTGGGCACTTCAGGGTGTTTTTGCCCGTATATGGGAGGCGGCATGACAGAGACGGCGAGCGGCCCGGCACGAGGGTCCCGTACCAAGGGATCCAAGGTGAGCAAGGGTCTGCGCATCGAGCGCATCCACACCACCCCCGGCGTGCATCCGTACGACGAGGTCGTGTGGGAGCGTCGTGACGTCGTCATGACCAACTGGCGCGACGGCTCGGTCAATTTCGAGCAGCGCGGCGTCGAGTTCCCCGACTTCTGGTCGGTGAACGCGGTCAACATCGTCACCAGCAAGTACTTCCGCGGGGCCGTCGGCACCCCGCAGCGCGAGACCGGTCTCAAGCAGCTGATCGACCGGATCGTGAAGACCTACCGCAAGGCCGGCGAGGAGTACAACTACTTCGCCTCGCCCGCCGACGCCGAGATCTTCGAGCACGAACTGGCCTACGCCCTCCTGCACCAGATCTTCAGCTTCAACTCGCCGGTGTGGTTCAACGTCGGCACGCCGCAGCCCCAGCAGGTCTCCGCCTGCTTCATCCTGTCCGTCGACGACTCCATGGAGTCGATCCTCGACTGGTACAAGGAAGAGGGCATGATCTTCAAGGGCGGCTCCGGCGCCGGCCTGAACCTCTCCCGCATCCGCTCCTCCAAGGAGCTCCTCTCCTCCGGCGGCAACGCCTCCGGTCCCGTCTCCTTCATGCGTGGCGCCGACGCCTCCGCCGGAACGATCAAGTCCGGTGGCGCCACCCGCCGCGCCGCCAAGATGGTCATCCTCGATGTCGACCACCCCGACATCGAGGACTTCATCCAGACCAAGGTCAAGGAAGAGGAGAAGATCCGCGCCCTGCGCGACGCGGGCTTCGACATGGACCTGGGCGGCGACGACATCACGTCCGTCCAGTACCAGAACGCCAACAACTCCGTCCGGGTGAACGACGAGTTCATGAAGGCCGTGGAGGCTGGCGAGAAGTTCGGCCTGCGTGCCCGGATGACCGGCGAGGTCATCGAGGAGGTCGACGCCAAGGCGCTCTTCCGCAAGATGGCCGAGGCCGCCTGGGCCTGCGCCGACCCCGGCATCCAGTACGACGACACGATCAACCACTGGCACACGTGCCCGGAGTCCGGCCGCATCAACGGCTCGAACCCGTGCAGCGAGTACATGCACCTGGACAACACCTCGTGCAACCTCGCCTCGCTGAACCTGATGAAGTTCCTGAAGGACGACGGCAAGGGCAACCAGTCCTTCGAGTCCGAGCGCTTCGCCAAGGTCGTCGAGCTCGTCATCACCGCGATGGACATCTCCATCTGCTTCGCGGACTTCCCGACCCAGAAGATCGGCGAGAACACCCGCGCCTTCCGCCAGCTGGGCATCGGCTACGCCAACCTCGGTGCCCTGCTGATGGCCACGGGCCACGCGTACGACTCCGACGGCGGCCGCGCGCTGGCCGGTTCCATCACGTCGCTGATGACGGCCACCTCCTACCGCCGCTCCGCCGAGCTGGCCGCGGTCGTCGGCCCGTACGACGGCTACGCCCTCAACGCCGAGCCGCACAAGCGCGTCATGAAGCAGCACGCCGACGCCAACGCCAAGGCCGTCCGCATGGACGACCTGGACACCCCGGTCTGGGCCGCCGCCACGGAGGCCTGGCAGGACGTGCTCCGCCTCGGCGAGAAGAACGGCTTCCGCAACTCCCAGGCGTCCGTCATCGCCCCGACCGGCACCATCGGTCTGGCCATGTCCTGCGACACCACCGGCCTGGAGCCCGACCTCGCCCTGGTCAAGTTCAAGAAGCTGGTCGGCGGCGGCTCGATGCAGATCGTCAACGGCACCGTGCCGCAGGCGCTGCGCCGCCTGGGCTACCAGGAGGAGCAGATCGAGGCGATCGTCGCCCACATCGCCGAGCACGGCAATGTGATCGACGCCCCCGGCCTCAAGCAGGAGCACTACGAGGTCTTCGACTGCGCCATGGGCGAGCGTTCCATCTCCGCGATGGGCCACGTCCGCATGATGGCCGCCATCCAGCCGTGGATCTCGGGCGCCCTCTCGAAGACGGTCAACCTCCCCGAGACGGCCACCGTCGAGGACGTCGAGGAGGTCTACTTCGAGGCGTGGAAGATGGGCGTCAAGGCGCTCGCGATCTACCGCGACAACTGCAAGGTCGGCCAGCCCCTCTCCGCCAAGAAGAAGGAGCAGGAGAAGGCCGAGGTCACCGAGAAGGCCGAGGAGACCATCCGCGCGGCGGTCGAGAAGGTCGTCGAGTACCGTCCCGTCCGCAAGCGCCTCCCCAAGGGCCGTCCCGGCATCACCACCTCCTTCACGGTGGGCGGCGCCGAGGGCTACATGACCGCCAACTCCTACCCGGACGACGGTCTCGGCGAGGTCTTCCTGAAGATGTCGAAGCAGGGCTCCACGCTCGCGGGCATGATGGACGCCTTCTCCATCGCCGTCTCGGTCGGTCTCCAGTACGGCGTGCCCCTGGAGACGTACGTCTCGAAGTTCACCAACATGCGCTTCGAGCCGGCCGGCATGACGGACGACCCGGACGTGCGGATGGCGCAGTCGATCGTCGACTACATCTTCCGCCGCCTGGCGCTGGACTTCCTGCCCTTCGAGACCCGCTCGGCGCTCGGCATCCACTCGGCCGAGGAGCGCCAGCGCCACCTGGAGACCGGTTCGTACGAGCCGGCCGACGACGAGATGGACGTCGAGGGCCTCGCACAGTCCGCGCCGCGCCAGCAGGAGGCCCCGAAGGCCGTCGCCGCCACCCCGGCCAAGGCGGAGGTGCCCGCCCCCAAGCAGGCGCACACCTCGGCGGAGCTCGTCGAGATGCAGCTGGGCATCAGCGCGGACGCGCCGCTGTGCTTCTCCTGCGGTACGAAGATGCAGCGGGCCGGTTCCTGCTACATCTGCGAGGGCTGCGGCTCGACCAGCGGCTGCAGCTGATCCGCGGGCGCTGACTGACTGATCAGAACGGGAGAGCCGGAGGTTCCGGCTCTCCCGTTCTGCTGTTCTGCCGCTCTCCCGTTCTGTGTGGTGCGCGGGCGTGCCACGCGTGCCGGGACGGCGTGTTTCCGGGTCGCTCCGCGTGTGTGCGGGGCTCAGGGCTGCTGGGCGCCCATCACCTCGGTGAAGGCCTGCGGGTCGGCGTCGAACCCCCGGACGGCACGCCGCCAGCCCCATCCCCCGGTGCCGTCGCGGAGGAACTCCACGATGGTCACGGCGGTGGCGTCCTGGAGGCCGGCGAAGTCGTAACGGTCCAGCTCCCGGTACCCCTCCTTCACGAGGACCAGGGCACTGGTGATGTCGGAGAAGGTCGCGCGCCCGCCGCCCTGCTGTATGGCGACGCCCACGACCACGCGCGCGTACTCCGGTGCGAGGCGGTTCAGTTCCAGCGTCATGGCCTCGTCGAAGCCGAAGCCCTGCCCGGTGCGGCTCTCCCTCTGGAGGTTGATGGTCCCGTCCGGCGAACGGCTGCCGAAGTGCACCAGATACACGGGGGCACCATGGGGATCGTCGGCTCGGTAGACCGCGGCGATGATGTCGAGATCATGGTCGGGGACTCCCGCGGGGCTCGGATCCCACTTGAGTGTCACCTCGACCTTGTCGACCCCCTTGTTGGCACTGCTCACGGGATTCCCCTCTCTCGTACGGGCATGGCCAACTGCCCGTGACCCAAAGCTCCGTGCCCATGGTGTCACGCACTCAGTGGGGGATCCGGCGCGGCGGACGCTGCCGGGGGACCTCGTCCCGGAAAGCCTCGATACGGCTGCTGACCTGACGGATGAGGTGGGTGTCCTCGATCCGGTCCAGGTACAGACAGCGCCGGGCCACGCCCTCCAGCTCGAAGGCGAAGTAGATCGCCATGAGGGGGTTGATGAACAGTTCACTGCCACGGGTACGGGACGTGAACCGCACATCCCCGAAAGAGCCTTCGACAGCGGCCGCTATGGAACCGTTGACGATGCTCGGGAAGTCGGGCGTACGGCTCTGCGCGTGCGCGACCGCGTCCACGAAAAGTGCACCCTCACGTGTCGCACGCGGAACGGAGAAGGCACCCAGATAGGCGCCGTCCTTCTCCAGGGCGGCGATGTTCTCCAGGACCAGGCCATGGCTGACGCCGTGGTACGCGTCGACTCCGAAACCGATAGAGGCGATGAGACGCTCGGGCACCTCCAGGCCGGCGAGGGCGGCCACGCTGGTCAGGTCCTCCTCCGGAGTGCCGAGCCCCGACTCGTCGCCCCGCATCAGGATGTCGGTACCGCCGTCGACCAGGACGACGGCGTCGATGTCGTAGTGCTCGATCAGCGCCTTGTACGCGGCGCGCAGAGGCTGGACCCCGACGCGGGGAAAGGCGTGGACGGTGCTGGGGAAGCCGTGCAGCGCCAGCCACTCGGCGAGGGTGCGCTCGGGGAAGTACGTCTGGTGCGGCGCCGATTCCGGAGTGACGACGGCGACGTCGGGCGCCAGCCAGGAGGTGAGGGGGAGGCCCTCGACGGAGCTGAAGGCCAGGTTGGCGAGGTGCACCTCCTTGCCCTGGTGGCGCAGTGACAGCGCCAGCGGGAGCCCCGCGTAGATGTCGAAGCCGCCGCCGGCGCCCGCGACGAGGACGCGTTCGGCGGATTCGAGGCGTGCGAAGAGCGGGTTCATGTGCAGCGCGGTCATCCGGCCATTGTGCCGTGGGCGTTCGCACCGCCTCCGGACGTGTGTGCCACGGTCGGTGGCCGATGGGGTGCGGTGTGCGAGACCGGGACCGGTGGGAGGCCCGGCGCCGTACGATGGCGCGGTGCTGGTCAAGTGGATTCGCTGCACCGTGGTGGACCGTCGTGGGTTCGAGCGGGGACAGCGGAAGTGGGCGGGGCTGCTGGGTGAGCCGGGTTTTCGGGGGCAGGGTGGCGGCTGGAGCCGGATCCGACCCGGTGTCGCCCATGTCTTCGCCTTCTGGGAGAGCCGGCCCTTCTACGACTCGTTCATGGCACGCTCGCACGACCGGCTGGCGGCCGCGCAGTCGGGCACGTACAAGGACATGCAGGTCAAGCTGTTCGACCACCGCTTCGATGTGAAGACGGGGTTCGAGCCCCGCTTCACCGACGCCGATGTCGTCCGCGTCGCGCACAGCAGGATCCACGAGGAGCGGGTCGAGCACTACGCGCTGATGCAGGAGAAGGTCTGGAACCCGGCGATGGCCGGGTCGCCGGGGATGCTGCGCGGGCTCTTCGGGGAAGCGCCGGGGAACGAGTTCCTCGTCCTGTCGATGTGGCGGTCGGCGGCCGAGTACGGCAAGTACCGCAGGGAGCGCGTGGAGCGGCTGGCACTGCGTGCCCAGATCGAGGCGGACGTGGCGGCGCTCACGGGGGACGTGGTGGACCTGGAGGCGGCGTGGACGGTGTGAGGCGGGGAGCGGCGGGGGCGGGAGGCGCGGCGAGGCGGGGCCGGGCGGGGAGAGGGTGCGGGGTACGGGGCGAGGCGTGGCGGGTACGCCGGATGGAGTCCGGACACCAGGCCGGGTGAGCCCGGCCGCAAGGGCCGATCTAGGGTCGTGGCATGGCACGACCGCGGCGCATCGTTCTCGTACGGCACGGCGAATCGGAGGGCAACGCCGATGACACCGTGTACGAACGCGAGCCCGATCACGCGCTCGGGCTCACCGACCGGGGGCGGCGGCAGGCCGAGGAGACGGGCCGGCGGCTGCGGGCACTGTTCGGGGACGAGCGGGTGAGCGTCTACATATCGCCGTACCGCCGTACGCACGAGACGTTCCAGCTGCTCGGGCTGGACCCGGCGCTGGTACGGGTCCGGGAGGAGCCGCGGCTGCGTGAGCAGGACTGGGGAAACTGGCAGGACCGGGACGACGTCCGGCTCCAGAAGGCGTACCGCGACGCGTACGGCCACTTCTTCTACCGGTTCGCGCAGGGTGAGTCGGGGGCCGACGTGTACGACCGGGTGGGAGCGTTCCTGGAGAGCCTCCACCGCAGCTTCGAGGCGCCCGACCACCCGCCGAACGTCCTGCTGGTCACGCACGGCCTCACCATGCGGCTGTTCTGCATGCGCTGGTTCCACTGGACGGTCGCGGACTTCGAGTCGCTGTCCAACCCGCGCAACGGTGAGACCCGGATGCTGCTGCTCGGTGAGAACGGGCGGTACACACTGGACCGGCCGTTCGAGCGCTGGCGAACCCCCGAGTCGTACGGCACCACCGGATAGAGTGGCAGTGCGATGACCGCTGATTCCTCTTCCGCCCGGCGCTTCGAACGCGCCCTGGCCAGCCTGCGCGGGCTGTCCGTGGGAGACGCCCTGGGCTCCCAGTATTTCGTACCCGACAACTATCCACTGCTGAAGCGGCGCGAGCTGCCGCCCGGCTCCTGGCAGTGGACCGACGACACCGAGATGGCCTGCTCCGTGCTGGCCGTCCTCGCCGAGCACGGCCGTATCGACCAGGACGCGCTCGCCCGCTCGTTCGCCGAGCACCACGACTTCGACCGGGGTTACGGGCCCGCCGTCAACCGGATGCTCCGGTTGATCCGTGAGGGCGGCGACTGGCGGGAACTGGCCGCCGGCCTGTTCAAGGGGCAGGGCTCCTGGGGCAACGGCGCGGCCATGCGCATCGCCCCGCTGGGTGCCTGGTACGCGGACGATCCGGAGCAGGCCACACATCAGGCGGAGATCTCCTCCTACACCACCCACCAGCACCGGGAAGCCGTCGTGGGGTGCATGGCGGTCGCGGCCGCCGCCGCCCTCGCGGCCGACCCGGCGGGGCCGCCGAAGCCCGAGGAACTGCTGGACGGCGTCGTCGCGCTCGTGCCGCGAAGCGCGGTGGGCGCGGGCCTCCGCCGGGCCCGGGACATGCTCGACTACGGCGACGCGGCGACGGTCGCGGCGGTGCTCGGCAGCGGTCGGCGTACGAGCGCACACGACACCGTGCCGTTCGCGCTCTGGTCGGCCGCCCGTTCGCTGGGCGACTTCGAGCGGGCGTTCTGGACCACCGCGCAGGTGGGCGGGGACGTCGACACGACGTGTGCCATCGCCGGGGGAGTGGTGGCCGCCACGGCCGCCGGGGCCCCGCCGGCCGAGTGGCTGGACCGCACGGAGACGTTGCCCGACTGGCTCCCCGTGGGACCGGTCGGCGTCTGACGGAAGAAGTGTCACGGTCCTGCCACAGGGTGGAGGCAGAACGGGATCCGGCCCGCCCCCGGGCTACCCTTTCGGCCACGCCGCCGCCTTGATCATGACAAGTGCGCGCTGACCAGACGCCGGGACCGTAACGACACTGCCTTTCGAGGTACGCGGGCCCCGGCCGGGAGGGGGTCCCGTGCCAGACACACCGTCCGTATCGCCGACACCACCGCCGCAGCCCCCACGGGACGAGGGCGGCCCAGCCGCCTCGCAGCCCCCGCCCCCTGTCGACCGGGCCGACCCCCCTCCGCCCGGCCCGGCTCCCGGCGACGCGCTCGGCACAGCGTCGGGTGATGCCGCCGGTCCGGCTTCCGGCACTGGGCCGGGCGATGCCGCCGGTCCGGCCTCCGGGCCTCTGCCGGGTGATACTGCCGGTTCGGCCTCCGGGTCTCCGCGGGGCGGCGCCGCTCTCGGTGCCGCTTCCGGCACCCAGCGGGGTGAGGCTTCCGGTGCCCAGCCGGGCGTGGCTTCCGGCGCCCAGCCCGGTGGCGCCCCCGGCACTCCATCCGCTGCCGCCCCCGGTGCCGCCGCCGACGTGGCCCGCGCACGTGCGGGGGCCGGGCCCTGGGCGCAGGGCATGGGGCAGCCGGGGTATCGGCTTGCCCCGCCGCCGGCCGAGACGTGGCTGACCCGCATACGCCCGCGCCCGCCCGCCCCGATACCGGCGGCCGCCCTCTGGTCGGCGTTGGCCACCGCTCTCCTCAGCGCGCTCCTGCTCGGCGACGGGCTGGGCCTGAACCTGCTGATCGTCGCCGTACCGGCCACCCTCACCGCCTACTTCGCCGCCGTGGCGGCAGGGCGCCGCATCCGCCCCTGGACCCTGGTCTGGGGCGTGGGCGCCCTCGCCCTGCTGGTGGTGCCCGCCCTGCGGGACGCGGGCTGGCCGACCTTCCTCGCCGTCGTCTCCGCCGTGGGCGTCGCGTCGCTCGCCCTGCACGGCAGCCGCAGCTGGCGCGGCATTCTCTTCAGCCCCTTCGGCCTCTTCGACGCGATCGGCCCGGGCCTCGTCTGGGCATGGCGCGGACTGCGCGAGCGGGCCGGTGGTGCCCAGGGCCGGGTGGGCCCGGTGTTGCGTACGACCGGCGTGGCCCTGGGCCTGCTGGTCGTGTTCGGCGCGCTGTTCGCGGGCGCCGACGCCGCCTTCGCCGACCTGCTCGGCTCGCTCGCGCCGGACGTGTCGGTCACCGACGGGCCCTGGCGCTTCCTGCTGTTCGTTATCGGCCTGGTCGGCGCGCTGGCCGCCGCCCGCACGGCCGCGGCGCCACTGCGGTGGGACCGCCTCAAGGCACGCCCGGGCCGCCCTCGGGCCCGTGTGGAATGGGCGCTCCCGCTCATCCTGCTCAACCTGCTCTTCGCGGTCTTCAACGCCGTCCAGCTCACCGTGCTCTTCGGCGGGTACGAGAAGGTGCTGAGCCAGACCGGCCTCACCTACGCCGAGTACGCGCGCCAGGGTTTCTGGCAGCTCCTCTGGGCCACCCTGCTCACGCTCGCCGTGATCGCCCTGGCCCTCCGCTGGGCACCTCGTGACGGCGCCCGCGATCGCACCCTGGTCCGGTCCGTCCTGGGCACCCTCTGCCTGCTGACCCTGGTGGTGGTGGCGTCCGCGCTGCGCCGGATGGATCTGTACGTGGACGCCTACGGGCTCACCCGGCTGAGGGTCTCCGTGGCCGCCATGGAACTGTGGCTCGGCCTCGTACTCGTACTGATCATGGCGGCCGGACTGATCGGCGCGCGCCGGCTGCACCTTCCGCGCGCCGTCGCGGTGAGCGCGGCGGCCGGCGTCCTCACCTTCGGGCTGCTGTCGCCGGACGGCCTCGTCGCCGAGCGGAACGTACAGCGCTACGAGGAGACCGGGAAGATCGACATCGGCTATCTGGACGGCCTGTCGGCCGATGCCGTACCCGCTCTCGACCGGCTCCCCGAGCCCCTGCGTTCCTGCGCCCTCGTGCACATCGCGAGGAACCTGGATGCCGACGAGAAGCCCTGGTACGCGGTGAGCCGGGGCGAGACCCGTGCTCAGGCCATCCTCGAAGAGCGCGGTGTCCCGGTCACGGGCTACTCCTGCGCGCCGCGGCGCGACGAGTACGAGGACGCATTCGACGAGTACGACTACTAGACGGCCGGTGGCGGCGCACGGCGCCCCGAGGCCGGGGACTGGGTCCAGGGGCGGGGAGTTCGCAGGCGGCGGCACACTGCTCCTCCTGCTGCCTCCGCCCCTCGCCGTACCGCGCGACGCCCGAGACGGCAGCCGGCGTCAGTGTCACGGCGCTCAAGGCCCTTCCACGATGATGGTCACCAACTCTCCCTCACGCGTGCTCGTTTGGTCGCGACGGCGGAAGACGTCATGGCCGGGGCCCGGACCGGTGAGGCCGCCCTCTGCCTCCGGATGCGTGACGCCATGTACTCCGAGCCCCGTTTGACACTCCGCTCGGTGCTTCGCGAATGCGACTGAATGGCGGCCCAGCGGTTTCGCGGGCTGATCCTCAAGGGGGTGATCGATCCCTTCGCTCGCCTCGTCCACGAGGAGCTCGTGCGCCGGGAAGGGTCGCATGTCCGGGAATCGAGCAGAGTGACGCCCGGGCCGATGTGAGCGGCGGCCTGGTTGTCGCTGTGGTGCGGGGCGTGATGGCGTATCGGTCGGTGATGTGCGGAAGCGAATAGGGCGGCGCTGGTCTTGCGGACCTGGCCGATCGGTTCATGATTCCGCTCCTGCGGTCGGCGACCGGGTGAGGGCGGCGGCAGGGCGTCGGCCTCCCTGACCCGGATCGCAATCCGGGTATCGCGGGCGGGGTCGGGCGGCGTAACCTGTCTGGCGCCATGCCGTACGAACCACCCACCCACACCGTCGAGCGCTCGATCAGAGCGACCACCGGCGCCAAGATCATCGCCGGAGTCGACGAGGTCGGACGCGGGGCGTGGGCCGGTCCCGTCACGGTCTGTGCCGCTGTCACCGGACTGCGCCGGCCACCCGCCGGACTGACCGATTCCAAGCTCATCAGCCCCAAGCGCCGTGCCGAACTGGCGGAGGAGCTGGAGAAGTGGGTCACCTCGCACGCCCTCGGGCATGCCTCTCCGGAGGAGATCGACGAGCTCGGGATGACAGCGGCGCTGCGGCTGGCCGCCATCCGCGCCCTGGACGCCCTCCCGGTGCGCCCTGACGCGGTGATCCTGGACGGCAAGCACGACTACCTGGGGCGGCCCTGGCAGGTCCGTACGGTGATCAAGGGCGACCAGTCCTGTGTCGCGGTCGCCGCCGCGTCGGTGATCGCCAAGGTGCGGCGGGACGCGATGATGGCCGAACTGGCGGCGGAGTCCGCCCAGTGCGCCGTCTTCGGGTTCGGGGCCAACGCCGGATACCCGTCGCCGGTGCACAAAGCTGCGCTCCGGGAATGGGGCCCCACGCCGCACCACAGGCTGAGTTGGTCGTATCTCGACGCGCTGCCCCAGTGGCGGCACCTCAAGAAGATCCGCATCTCCGCGGAGGCGGCCGAACTCGAAAGCGGGGGCCAACTCGGCTTCGATTTCTGAACGCCCGGCAGCGTCCCGCCCAACAGCAGGCCGCATCGAAGCATCGCGTGCGAGGGTCATCTGTACGCGATGCGTGTATGCGCCACCCGCCGGTGTCACTCGCACCGGCGTTTGATAGACATCCAGTTATGCCTCTCATCCCCGAGGAGCCTCAGATTCACGAGAGTGCCCAGGGTCCCCGCGCCACTCCGGCCGCCGGCCGCCCCGCGCCGACCCCCCGACCCGTACCCGGTCCGCGTTCCGCGGCCTCGCCGCGTCCCGGCCGCCCCGGCCCCGGCCCGGCCCGGCCCACGTCTCCGGCGTCGCCGCGTCAGCACACCGGTGCGGCGCAGCCCCCGACGTCCCGGCCGGAGAATCGTTCCGCGTCACGGCCCCCGTCCGATTCCCCACCGCAGATCCAGCTGATCCCCGCTCCCACGGACGGCGCGCTCGATGCTGCCGAAGAGGCGGTCGACCTGCTGCTCGAGACCGGCCGGGCGCCGGGCGACATCCTGGTCCTGACCACCGGTGACCAGCACCCGTGGGCGACCCACGAGCTGTCCTTCGGTGACGCGTCCTACTGGGCCCAGCACGACGCCCGCGACGACGTCTTCTTCGCGGACGCGG
This sequence comes from Streptomyces sp. NPDC000229, assembly GCF_040300825.1. Taxonomy (NCBI): domain Bacteria; kingdom Bacillati; phylum Actinomycetota; class Actinomycetes; order Kitasatosporales; family Streptomycetaceae; genus Streptomyces; species Streptomyces sp. NPDC000229. The sequence goes on along the minus strand of NZ_JBEPEL010000008.1, from coordinate 84,564 downwards.
CTGCCGTGGAGCGCGCCTCGGCCCGGCCCGTGGTGGTCGTGGCGGTCAACGGCGGCGGCGATGACGCGGCTGCCCGCGCCCTCCCGGCGGCGATGGGCCGGGCGACCGCGCTGCTGATCGTCTGCGGTGACCCGCAGCGGATCAACTCGGTGCTCGGCGCCGGCGTCTGAGTCGTACGCGTACGCGCCGTTCCAGGGGCCCACGCCTGGCACCGTGTCCCGCCCGGGGCGCTGGTCGCCAGGGCCACTGGGGTTGTGCCGACGGACGTGCCCCGGAAGGGCGGTGCGGCGGCGTGCCGTGGCCGGAGCGGCCATGGTGGGCCGACCGGTCACGCGTGGCCGGCACGCCCCCGGTAGGTTGTCATGCGGGCGGTCGTGGCCACCGGCCTTGGTGCGCCTGCCGTGTGTCCGGCCGTGGTGACCGGTCGCGGTGACCGGTTGTGTGCCCGGCCTTCGTGCCCGGGCGTGTGACCGGCCGTGGTACCCGGTCGCGGGGCGGGTGGCGTGGCCACCGGCCGTGGCGACCGGCCGCCGTGGTGCGCCGGTCACCGGGGCGGGCGGTTCCTCGGTTCGGTCGGTGGGCGGTTCGGTCGGTGGGCGGTTCATCGGTACGGGCGGTCAGTGGCGCGCCCCGCGCGCCCGGTGCGATCAGCGGGCCGCCGTGCGGCGCAAGGGCTCTGCGGCGCCGCTCGCGGTGCGCGGGGCGGGGAGTATCTCGTCGGCCGAGGCGTCCGCCAGATCACCGGCCGGCGAGGCCGAGTGCGGGCGCCGGCCGCCCCGGCCCTCACCCAGTACCTGCCAGCCGCCGCGGGTCAGCGTGATGTACGCGCCGCACCGCAGCCCGTGCAGCGTGCAGGCATCCCGGAGCCCCCACATCCACGCGCCGTCCTCCTCCGTCCACCGCTCGTCGCCGTCGCGGCAGTACAGCAGGACGGCGGTCCGCACCGGGGTACGGCGCCGCAGGTCGTGCGGGATGACCCTGCGGAGGTGCGCGAGCAGGGCGTTGCGGAACTCCCAGCCGTCCGCGGGCACTGCGCGGCGGGCGAACGAGGCGCTGGCGGTCAGCCGTTCCTCGTGGTCGAGGACGGCGACCACAGCGGTGGCGGGCGTCGGATGGTGGCGGGCGTGCAGGCCGCTGACGACCTCGCGCGGATTGCGCAGCAGCGGGATACCGGCCGCCGCCCACTCGGCGGGTTCGAGTATCCGGGCGAGGCGGCTGGCGGAGTCGGCGGGCGTGCTGATCGAGGTGGCTGCGGACGAAGCGAATCCGAAGGTCACGGTCCTCCCTTCGCATACGCGCCCACAGAGCGGGCAGGGTCGAGTGAGGGACGCACCGGCACAGCCCTTCTGGACCGCGAACAGACCGTGCGGGGAGCGGATTCCAATTCTTGCTGGCGGAACGGGCAAGCGGCAACGAGCAATTGGGGCTGCTGCCTGGAATGGGTTGGTATGGCACTCATATCCTTCCCCGTCGACCCGAGTATGACGCGTCCCGTCATCCTTGAACGGCGAGGACCAGCGGAAACACCCCCTCCGCGCCGGCCCGGCGCAGGAGCCGTGCCGCCACGGCGAGCGTCCAGCCACTGTCCGAGAGGTCGTCGACGAGCAGAACCGGCCCGCCGGCCGACGCCAACTCCTGGGCCAGCGCGGGCGGCACGGTCAGCGCCCGGTGCAGTCCCAGTACCCGCTGCGCGCTGTTGGTCCGTGAGATCCGGGTGCCCGCCGCCTCCGGTGCGTAATCCACGGAACCGAGCAGCGGCATCCTGCCCACTTCGGCGATCCGGCGGCCCAGCGAGCCCACCAGGTGCGGCCTGCTGTGCGAGGCGACCGTCACCACCCCCACCGGCCGCGGCGGCGCGTCCGGCCCACCGGACGCCCAACCGCCTTGCGCCTTCGCCCAGTCGGCCAGCACCCGCACGACCGCGTCCACCACGTCGTCCGGTACGGGCCCGTCCGCCGCCCCCGGCGCCAGCATCGGACGCAGCCGGTTGCCCCAGCCGATGTCGGAGAGCCGCCCGAGTGCCCGCCCAGGGAAGGCCTGCTCACCGGCGGGGATACGGCCCTTGAGGTCGACCCCGGCCGCGGGCAGCCCGGTCGGCCACATCTTGCGCGGTTCGACCTCCACACCGGGCCGCCCCAGCTCTCCGCGCGCTGCGTCCAGCGCCGCCGCCGACACCTTGGCGTCGAACCGGGGCCCCGAGCAGTTGTCGCAGCGACCGCACGGAGCCGCCTCCTCGTCGTCCAGCTGCCGCCGCAGGAACTCCATCCGGCACCCCGTCGCCGACGCGTAGTCACGCATCGCCTGCTGCTCCGCCTCCCGCTGCCGCGCCACCCACGCGTACCGTTCCGAGTCGTACGACCAGGGCTGCCCCGTGGCGGTCCAGCCGCCCTTCACCCGGCGCACCGCACCGTCCACGTCGAGGACCTTGAGCATCGTCTCCAGGCGGGTGCGGCGCAGCTCCACCAGTGGCTCCAGGGCCGGCAGGGACAGCGGCCGGTCGGCGTGCGCCAGCACATCGAGGGTCCGGCGCACCTGCTCCTCGGGCGGGAAGGCCACCGAGGCGAAGTACTGCCAGATCGCCTCGTCCTCCTTGCCGGGCAGCAGCAGCACCTCCGCGTGTTCCACTCCGCGGCCCGCCCGGCCCACCTGCTGGTAGTACGCGATGGGGGAGGAGGGCGAACCGAGGTGCACGACGAAACCGAGATCGGGCTTGTCGAACCCCATGCCGAGCGCAGAGGTGGCCACCAGCGCCTTCACCCGGTTGGCCAGCAGGTCCTCCTCGGCCTGCTGGCGGTCCGCGTTCTCCGTGCGGCCGGTGTACGAGGCCACGGTGTGGCCGCACTGGCGCAAGTAGGCTGTCACCTCCTCGGCGGCGGCGACCGTGAGCGTGTAGATGATCCCCGAGCCGGGCAGCTCCCCGAGGTGGTCGGCCAGCCAGGCCAGGCGGTGTGCCGCGTCCGGCAGCCGCAGCACCCCCAGGCTCAGGCTCTCCCGGTCCAGCGGGCCGCGCAGGACGAGCGCGTCCGTGCCCGCTCCGGTGCCCAGCTGCTCGGCGACGTCCGCCGTCACCCGTGCGTTGGCCGTGGCGGTGGTGGCCAGGACCGGAACGCCGGGCGGCAGTTCGGCGAGCATGGTGCGCAGCCGCCGGTAGTCGGGCCGGAAGTCGTGGCCCCAGTCGGAGATGCAGTGCGCCTCGTCCACCACCAGCAGCCCCGTGGCGGCGGCGAGCCGCGGCAGCACCTGGTCGCGGAAGTCCGGGTTGTTGAGCCGTTCGGGACTGACGAGCAGCACATCGACCTCCCCCTCGGCCACCTCCCGCTGGATCGTCTCCCACTCCTCGGTATTCGAGGAATTGATCGTCCGGGCGCGGATGCCGGCCCGCGCCGCCGCCTCCACCTGGTTGCGCATGAGCGCGAGCAGCGGCGAGACGATCACGGTCGGGCCGCTGCCCCGCTCGCGCAGCAGCGAGGTCGCGACGAAGTACACGGCCGACTTGCCCCAGCCGGTTCGCTGCACGACGAGCGCTCGCCGCTTGTCGGCGACCAGCGCCTCGATCGCACGCCACTGGTCCTCCCGCAGCCGTGCGGCGCCGCTGCCGTCCCCGACGAGACGGGCGAGCACGGCATCGGCGGCTGCGCGGAGAGTGCTGGATCCTGCGTTGCTCGTGTGCTCCATGCCCCCATGCAACAGCACGGGTCTGACAACCGGCGAATGACGAACCGACGGGCGGGCCATCCGGCAGCCGACGGCGATACGACACGTCGCGCCGCGCGCGCATACCAGCCGGGCGCTCCGTGCGCGAGCGAGCCGTCGGCCCTGTGGACAGCGACGTTCCACGCTGGTCCGCGGTTATCCACAGGGGTCGACGCCCGACGCCGTTCGCGGGACCGTCGTGGCCATGAACAAGCACCACGACACCACCGGACCCACCGACGACCAGCAGCAGATCACCCTGCGCGGCCCCGCCGAACTGGCCGACGCCCTGCCGTACATGATGGGTTATCACCCGACCGACTCGATCGTGATGGTCGCCCTCCACGGCGACCGGGGCCGCTTCGGCGGCCGGCTCAGGCTCGGCATCCCACGCTCCCCGCGGGAGTGGCCGCCCGTCGCCGAGCAGCTCGCCGAGTGCCTCGTCGAAGGATGCGAGCGGCGCGGCTCACGACCCGACGGCATCGTCGTCTTCGTCTGCCAGGACCCGGCCGACGGCGAGACCGGCCGCCAGGTCATGGAGCGCCTGCGTCCGCTCGCCCAGCGCCTGCGCACCGCCTGCGGCACCCTCGACGTGCCGGTGTACGAAGCGCTCTGCATTTCCGACGGCCGCTTCTGGTCCTACTGCTGCCCCGACACCCGCTGCTGCCCTCCCGAGGGCAATCCCCTGGCCCTGCCGGGTACGTCGGTGATGGCGGCCGCCGCCGCGTACGCCGGCATCCAGGTGCGCGGTTCACTGCGGGACATGGAGGAGCGGCTGCGGCCGTGGCCGTACGAGGCGGCCGGGTCGGCCGAGCAGTTGCAGGCGCTCGATTCCACCGGCGCGGCCCTGGTGCCCAGGATCCTCGACGGGGAAGGCCGCGAGGCGGTGCGCACGGAGACGGTCCGGCTGGCGGAGAAGCTCATGCGGCGCCTCGCGGACGGCCCACGGATCAAGGACGTGTCGGCGGCCGACGCCCAGGACGACGCGCTGATCGGCCACGAGGAGGCCGCCGCGGTCATCCTGGGGCTTCAGGACCGGGAGACCCGGGACCGGGCGGCGGAGTGGATGGAGGGAGAGGAGGCGGCCCCTGCTCTGCGCCTCTGGCGGGCATTGTCCCGCCGTTGTGTGGGGGCCTACGTCGAGCACTCGGCAGCGCCGCTGACGCTTGCCGGCTGGGTCGCCTGGTCGACCGGTGACGAGCCCGGTGCACGGGTGGCGCTGGGGCTCGCACTGGACGTCGACCCGGAGTACGTCTTCGCCAGGCTCCTGCACCAGGCCTGCAACGAGGGCCTCGACCCCGAGTCGCTGCGACGGTGCCTCCGCGAGGAGCGAGAGGCGCGGACCCGTGCCGAGGCGCGGGCCGTGTCGGGTGCGCGGTCACGACGCGGTGCGCGGGCGGGGTCGGGCTCGGGGTCGGGCATGCGCACGGTGCGCCGCCGCACGAGGCGCCGGCCGGCGCGGCTCCACGGCGCCGAGAAGGGCGCCTCGGCCCCGCCCGCCGGTGCGGCCTGGCCGGACGCGGCCGCGGCCCGCGCCCGTACCCGCGCGGCCCGTCGCGGCGGAGGGCGCGGAACCCGGAGTGGGCGATGACGGCCGTGACCAGGACCCCGCCGGCACCGTTCCCCTGGGTGGCGGAGTCGTCCGACCCGTGCCGTCGTAACTCCAGCGGCTGTCCGGAGCGCACAGAAGGCTCAGCACACCACCCATGGACCCCACCGTCCCGTCCCGGCCCCCCGCCCCGCCGTTCCGCCGACCGCCGGCCACCGGACCGGCACCCCCGGGACCGGTGTGCCCAGGGGACCTGCCGCCCGTGCACGACGCCCTCGTCTGCGTGGCCCTGCCCTCCTTCGCCGTCTCCCCCCAGCACGGGCAGCTCACCGGCCAGGGCCTCGAAGGTGTCTACCACTCGGGCCGCCGGGTCCTTTCCCGCTCCCACCTGCGCGTGGCCGGCCGGGACCCGGTCACGGTGCAGGGCCGGCTCCTCTCCGCCGACCGAGCCCGGTTCGTCGCGGTGGTGCGTACCACCGCCGGACCCGGGCCCGATCCGGGCGTCGGCGTGGAGCGGGTCAGATGTGCGGACGGCACCGAGCGGATCACCTTCCGCAGCTCGGTGGGCCGCACCCTCCGGCTCCCCGTCGAGATCGCCCTCGGCACCGACCTGGCGGACCTGGGTGCCGTCGCGTCCGGTCGGCCCTCCGCCGAACTGCGCGCCGCGGTCCACGACTCGGGCCTGCGCTGGTCGGCGCCCGACGGCGGCCACGCGACCGTCACCGCCGACCCGCCTCCCGAGGACACCCTGGCCTCCGCCGGGCTGCTGCGCTGGGAGCTGGAGCTCCGTCCCGGCACTGCCCGCACCATCGCCCTCGACGTGCGGGTCATCGTCCCAGGCGCCACCAGGCCCGTGGGCCGGACGGGCGGCCACAGCCTCCTCGCCGACGCCCGCGCCGAGGGCGACGATCCGCGCGTGGAGCGATTCCTCCGGGTGGGCCTCGATGATCTGCGGGCGCTCCTGGTACGCGACCCGGCACACCCGGCCGACCTCCATCCCGCAGCGGGCGTGCCGTGGCGCTGCGGTCCGGCTCCCGCGGAGGCGCTGTGGGCCGCCCGTATGGCCCTCCCGCTCGGCACCCGGCTCGCCGTCACCACGCTGCGCACCGTCGCCCGCACCCAGCTCTCCGGCCCGGGCCCCGGTGCCGGACGGATCCCCGGACCGCTCCGCGACACCGGACCCCACCTGCCGCCCAGCTGCACCGGTACCGAGGCGACCCTCGCCTTCCCCACCGTGCTGGCCGAAGCCCGGCACTGGGGCCTGCCGGAGCAGGACCTCGCGGCGCTGCTCCCGGCCGCCGAGCGATGCCTCCACTGGCTGCGCACAGCCGCCGACGACAGCGGCCTGCTGCGCGAACCCGGCCCCGCCGGACTCCAGCGGGCCGAGACCCAGGCCCATGCCCATCGGGCCGCCCTCCTCGGCGCCGACCTCCTGGAGGCATGCGGACGTCCCGGCGCGGACTACTGGCGTGACTGGGCCCACGCCCTGCGCCACTGCTTCCAGGACGCGTTCTGGCTCGACGACCCGACCGGCGGCCGCCCCGCCGCCGCGCGTACACCCGCGGGCCGCCCACTGCCCCATCTGGGAGGCGGGGCGGCGCATCTCCTCGACACCGGGTTGCTCGGCTGTGGCCGGTTCGCCGACGGCCTGCTCGACAAGGTGCAGACCGAGCAGCTGGCCCGGCTCCTCGGGAGCCCCGCCCTGGACACCGGCTGGGGCCTGCGGAGCCTCGGCGCCAAGGAGCCGGCTCACAACCCCTTCGGACACCGCTCCGGGGCGGTGCGGGTGCATGAGACGGCCGTCGCCGTCGCGGGCCTGGCCACCGCGGGGTACGAGAGGGAGGCGACCTCACTGCTGCGCGGTCTGCTCGACGCGGCCGAGGCGTTCGCGTACCGGCTGCCCGAGATGTTCGCCGGCGGCCAGCGCACGACCGACAGCGCGCCCGTCCCGCATCCCGCCGCGTGCCGCCCCTCGGCGGTGGCCTCGGCCGCCGGTATCCACCTGCTCACGACCGTGGCCGGGATCCGCCCCGACGTACCGGCGCACACGGTCGCCCTTCACCCGATGCGCGGTGCCCCGCTGGGAGCGCTCCGGCTGTCCGGCCTGTGCGTCGCGGGCGAGCCCTTCGCCGTACGGGTCAGCAGGCTGGGACTGGGCATGGTCGAGGAGGCCGCTCCCGGCCTTCAGCTGGGAGTGTGACCCGGGGCGCGCCATACGCGCGGAGGGCGGCCCCCGGCCCGGCACCGGGGAGGAAGAAGTGAGGGCCGGGGCGGCCGGGGGAGGTGTTTATCGTCAGGAAGACGACTATGATCGCCGCATGTCGCCCTACGACCCGTCGGCCTTCCCGCCCTTCGCCGTGACCGTCGACCTGGTGGTGCTCACGGTTCGCCGCCACGCCCTGTGCGCACTGGTCGTACGCCGTGGGGAGCCGCCGTTCCAGGGGCGCTGGGCACTGCCGGGCGGGTTCGTGCGGCCCGACGAGGACCTGGGCGCGGCAGCGGCACGGGAGCTCGCCGAGGAGACGGGCCTGTGCGCCCACGACCCGGGCACCCCGCTCCCCGAAGCCGGCAACGGCGCCCACCTGGAGCAGCTGGCCACCTACGGAGACCCTGAGCGGGACCCGCGTATGCGGGTCGTCAGCGTCGCCCATCTGGTGCTCGCGCCCGACCTGCCCGCGCCGCGCGCGGGCGGCGACGCCAACAGCGCCCGCTGGGCACCCGTCGACGAGCTGCTCAACCAGGAGGGCGGTTCCGGCCGCGAGGACGAGCAGCCCGCGTCCCTCGCCTTCGACCACGCGCGGATCCTGGCCGACGGAGTGGAGCGCGCCCGTTCCAAGATCGAGTACTCGTCGCTGGCCACGGCCTTCTGCCCGCCCGAGTTCACCGTCGGCGAGCTGCGCCGGGTCTACGAGGCGGTGTGGGGGGTCGCCCTCGACCCGCGCAACTTCCATCGCAAGGTGACGGGTACGCCAGGGTTCCTGGTGCCCTCGGGCGGGACCACGACGCGTCAGGGAGGCAGGCCGGCCCAGCTCTTCAGAGCCGGAGGCGCGACCCTGCTCAACCCGCCGATGCTGCGCCCCGAGGTCTGACACCCCCGGCGGCCCCGCTCAACCCTGCGCCAAAAGTCCGAAATGTCGCGTTATCTTGCTGCGGTACCCGCCCTGCCGCCGAGCGGTTTCCTCTACCGCGGGAGAAGCGATGCTCCAGGCAATCGGACTGACCAGCACCCCCCGCCGAGACCGTCCGCCCGCCGTGGACGATCTGACCTTCGAGGCCCGGCCCGGCAGTGTCACCGCACTGCTCGGCGCCACCGGTTCGGGCAAGACCACCGCGCTGCGCATGATGCTCGAACTCGAACCCGGCCGCGGGATCACCTACTTCCGCGGCCGCCCCCTCCACCGCATCGCCCACCCCGCCCGCGAGGTCGGCGTACTCCTCGGTGATGTGCCCGGTCACCCCGCGCGCACCTGTCGCGGCCAGCTGCGCATGCTCTGCGCCGCCGCGGGCGTACCGGCCTCCCGGGCCGACGACATGCTCGGCATCGTCGGCCTCACCGGTCTGCAGGACCAGCGCCTCGGCACCCTTTCCCTCGGCATGGAACGCCGACTCGGCCTCGCCGCCGCCCTGTTGGGCGACCCGCACACCCTCCTGCTCGACGAGCCGGCCGCCGGACTGTCGCCCCGTGAGAACAACTGGCTGTTCAGCCTGATGCGCGCCCACGCCGCTCACGGCGGCACCGTGCTCTACACCACCGACGACCCCAAGGAAGCGGCCCGCACGGCGGACCACGTCGTCACCATCGACGAAGGGAGGCTCGTCGCCGACCAGGACGCGGCCGCCTTCGCGCGCACCAGGCTGCGGCCCCGTGTCGCCGTCCGCACCCCCCACGCCGCCCGTCTCGCCGCCCTCGTCAGCCGGGAGGCGCGCGCCGCGCAGCGCTCCGTCGAAGTGGTCACCGAGGACGGCAACCGGCTGTGCGTGTACGGCAGCGACTGCGCCGAGATCGGTGAAACCGCCTTCCGGCACGGCGTCCTCCTCCACCAACTCGCGGACGAGGTCGGCGACACCGGTCCGGCCCCGGACCCGGCCGTAACGCCCACCCCCGGACCCGACCCGGCGTCCCGACCCGGGGCCGAAGCCCCGCGTCCGCTCTCGCCCCCACTCGTGCCCAGACCCGTACGCAGCCCCCTCCGCCCTCTGCGGTACGAGCTGTGCCGTCTGCTCGGCGTGCCCACCACCCACATGATCGTCGCCGCCGTCCTCGTCGCATCCGCCGTCCTCGCCGCCTTCCTCGCCCGCTCCGGCGGCACCCCCCTGCCCGCGGTCCTGGCGTCCTGGCCCGGTTTCCTCCCGCTGCCGCCCGCCGCCCTGGGCGCCGGTCTGCTGGGCGCGCTGTCGTTCGGCGATGAGTACCGCCACCCCGTCCTCTCCTGCGGCCGGGGCGCCGTTCCCCGCCGCCTCGGCCTGCTCCTCGCCAAGCTCGCCGTCACCGCCGTCACCGCCGTACTGCTCGCCCTCCTCGTCGCGGCCGCCGACCTCGGAGCGCTCCGCCTCCTCTACGGAAACGACGCGATCCCGGTACCGGGAAACTGGGCTGCGCTCTGTATCGGCTGGGCAGGCCTCTCCGTCGGCTGCGCGTGGGCCGGGCTCCTGGCGGCCGGGGTCTTCCGGGCCACCGCCGCGGGGGTCGCCGCCGTGCTCGCCGTGCCGGTCGTCATCGCCCCGCTCGTACAGAAGGCGCTCGCCGGCCCGTCCGTGCGCTCGATCGCGGGGCTACCCGCCCGGCTGCGCGAACTGGCCTGGATGCAGTGGCCGTACGAGATCGATCGCTGGCTCCTGGCGGCGGCGCGGGGGCTCGCCCAACCGGTCGGCACGGCGCTGGTGTTGTCGGTGACAGCACTTACGTGCGCTTATCTGTTCACCGGACTGCGCCGTAGAGCCCGTTGGTAGCCGTCGTTGGCCCACCGGCGGGCTGTTGGTGACCGAGCGGTGACCACGGCGCTTCAAACGGTCACAACTCCCTTGGAAATTGCCCGGTTCCTTCCGATAAGGCGTCAATTGAAGAGCGAGCGCCGATCACCCTTTCGTGTGCTTTTCACCAAAGACCTCAAGGGGCGTGGAAGCCGCGCCGACAAAGGATGCGTGAGTACCCTTGCGCACACCATGATGACCGCCGCCCGCCCCGTGGAGACCGGCCTCACGGCTCCGGGCGGACTGGACCGCTACCCCTACGCGGAGGCTCCTGTCGCCGACCGCGTCGGGCCTCCCGCCTGGGACGGCGCCGACACGGAGCTGGGCCGGGTGGGCCGGCGGACGGCCGGCAGTCGCGGCCGAGGACTGCACGGCCAACTCGTCCAGCAGCTCGGCCAGATGATCGTCTCCGGCGACCTGGGTGCCGACCGGCCGCTCGTACCCGAGGAGATCGGTCAGCGCTTCGAGGTCTCCCGCACCGTCGTGCGCGAGTCGCTCCGCGTCCTCGAGGCCAAGGGCCTCGTCAGCGCCCGTCCGAACGTCGGCACCCGCGTCCGCCCGGTCAGCGACTGGAACCTGCTCGATCCGGACATCATCGAATGGCGCGCCTTCGGCCCGCAGCGCGAGGACCAGCGCCGGGAGCTCAGCGAGCTGCGCTGGACGATCGAGCCGCTGGCGGCGCGCCTGGCCGCCGGCCACGGCCGTGAGGACGTCCGGCAGCGCGTCGGTGACATGGTCGAGATCATGGGCCACGCCTTCGCCCAGGGTGACGCGATCACCTTCTCCCGCGCCGACGCCGAGTTCCACAGCCTGCTGATCCAGCTCGCGGGCAACCGGATGCTCGAGCACCTCTCCGGCATTGTCACCGCGGCCCTCCAGGTCTCCGGCTCCCCGGCGATCAGCTGCGACCGCCCCAGCGAGCCCTGTCTCGCCCACCACGCGCGCATCGTCGACGCCCTGGCTGCCGGCGACGGACCGGCCGCCGAGGCCGCCATGCGCCAACTGCTGACGGTGCAGCCCGAGGTGGAGCGGGTCGTCCCCGCGCCGCGCGAGCACTGACAGATCCCACAGCGCGTTGATCCTCGCGTACGCGGCGTGTGCCGCCGGGCCCCAGGGACCGCCTTGAGGGCCCGGCGCGCCGACAGCGCTCGCAGCGGCGGCCGACGGCGTACCGGAAAGCGCCGGTGCCGGCGTACGGGAAACGCCGGTGCCGCACCCCCAGGAACGGGGGATTCGGCGGCGCGATAGGGGGTGACCTCCCGGTCTGGGGGTATTTGGATGCATACGGGGTGTGACTCGGGACACGTGAATTGGGCGTAACGCTCCTCGATGCCCTGCGATGACCTAAGAGGTGACAGCCGAGGAGGGAATACAGCCGCCGTTCACGGCGCTGTGCACCTCCGAGGTTCAGCCCGCGTCGTCGGCACATCCCCAGCCGACGGTCGTCGGCTCCGGCCCGATCATGGGCGGGGCCGGAAGCCGTTTCCATCGTTCCGAGAGGTTGTTCGTGTCGGCCAGCACATCCCGTACGCTCCCGCCGGAGATCGCCGAGTCCGAGTCTGTGATGGCGCTCATCGAGCGGGGAAAGGCTGATGGGCAGATCGCCGGCGATGACGTGCGTCGGGCCTTCGAGGCTGACCAGATTCCGCCAACCCAGTGGAAGAATGTTCTGCGCAGCCTCAATCAGATCCTCGAGGAAGAGGGTGTGACGCTGATGGTCAGTGCAGCGGAGTCGCCGAAGCGCACCCGCAAGAGCGTCGCAGCGAAGAGCCCGGCAAAGCGCACCGCCACCAAGACCGTCACGGCCAAGCCGACCGTGACGAAGTCCGTCGCGGCCGCCGCGGCTCCGGCGGCCCAGAGCGCGGACGCGCCGGCCGACGAGGCCGGTACCCCTGCCAAGAAGGCGGCAGCCAAGAAGACCGCCGCCAAGAAGACGGCGGTGAAGAAGACCGCCGCCAAGAAGACCGTCGCCAAGAAGACCACGGCAAAGAAGGACGCCGACGAGGTCATCGAGGGCGAGGAGCTGCTCGAGGACGTCGCGCCCGGCAAGGGCGAGGACGAGGAGGCCGAGGGCGAGAACAAGGGCTTCGTGCTCTCGGACGAGGACGAGGACGACGCGCCGGCGCAGCAGGTCGCCGTCGCCGGTGCCACCGCCGACCCGGTCAAGGACTACCTGAAGCAGATCGGCAAGGTCCCGCTCCTCAACGCCGAGCAGGAGGTCGAGCTCGCCAAGCGCATCGAGGCCGGTCTGTTCGCCGAGGACAAGCTGGCGAACTCCGACAAGCTGGCCCCGAAGCTCAAGCGCGAGCTGGAGATCATCGCCGAGGACGGCCGCCGCGCCAAGAACCACCTGCTGGAGGCCAACCTCCGTCTCGTGGTCTCCCTGGCCAAGCGCTACACCGGCCGCGGCATGCTCTTCCTGGACCTGATCCAGGAGGGCAACCTGGGTCTGATCCGCGCGGTCGAGAAGTTCGACTACACCAAGGGCTACAAGTTCTCCACGTACGCCACCTGGTGGATCCGTCAGGCGATCACCCGCGCCATGGCCGACCAGGCCCGCACCATCCGTATCCCGGTGCACATGGTCGAGGTCATCAACAAGCTCGCGCGCGTCCAGCGCCAGATGCTCCAGGACCTGGGCCGTGAGCCCACCCCGGAGGAGCTGGCCAAGGAGCTCGACATGACCCCCGAGAAGGTCATCGAGGTCCAGAAGTACGGCCGCGAGCCCATCTCGCTGCACACCCCGCTGGGCGAGGACGGCGACAGTGAGTTCGGTGACCTGATCGAGGACTCCGAGGCGGTCGTGCCGGCCGACGCGGTCAGCTTCACGCTCCTGCAGGAGCAGCTGCACTCGGTGCTCGACACACTGTCCGAGCGCGAGGCCGGCGTGGTCTCCATGCGCTTCGGTCTGACCGACGGCCAGCCGAAGACGCTGGACGAGATCGGCAAGGTCTACGGCGTGACCCGTGAGCGGATCCGTCAGATCGAGTCCAAGACCATGTCCAAGCTGCGCCACCCGTCGCGCTCCCAGGTGCTGCGCGACTACCTCGACTGAGGTCAGGCGGTCGCACGAAGCGGAGGGCCCGGTCATCCCCGAAAGGGAACCGGGCCCTCCGGCATGTCCGGCGAGTCCACGCCTCGGGGGTGCGGGCCGCGGCGCGCTGGCCGACTCTGGGTGAAGCTGGATCACCGGAGAGTCAGGAGACCGCATGCGTCGTCGCATCAGCCGGAAGCGGACCGCGGCCGTGGCCGCCATCGTGGCCACGGCCGTCCTGCCGCTCAGTACGCCCGCTCCCGCCGCCGCAGACAGCGTCGTCGTCGGAGGACAGCCGGTACGTGCCTCCGACAGTCCCTGGGCCGTGGCCCTCTCCAGCCGTGACCGGTTCGGGGGTACGCGCGCGGGGCAGTTCTGCGGCGGTGTGGTCGTCGCGCCCACCAAAGTGGTGACCGCCGCCCACTGCCTGGGGGCCACGGTGCTCGGCACGGACGTGAAGGAGTTGAGCGACCTCAAGGTCATCGCGGGCCGCACGGAGCTGCGGGAGGCGGGAGGCCGGGAGATTCCGGTGACCGGGGCGTGGATCAGCCCCGCGTACGACGCCGATACGCAGTCCGGCGACCTGGCCGTGCTCACGCTGGCGAGCGCGCTGCCGCGTTCGTACGTCATCAAGGCGGCCCGGCGCGGCGACCCGGCCTACCGGCCGGGGACGAGCGCGGCCGTGTACGGCTGGGGCGACACAACGGGCGGCGGCTCGTACGCGTACACGCTGCGCTCGGCGAACGTGCGGGTGCTGCCGGACGAGGTGTGTGAACGGGCGTACCCGGCGCAGGCGGGGGGTGGGGGCTACCTGCGCGCCACGATGCTGTGCGCCGGACATCCCGAGGGCGGCCGGGACGCGTGCCAGGGGGACAGCGGAGGGCCGCTGGTCGCGCGCGGGCGGCTCATCGGTCTGGTGTCCTGGGGCAGCGGCTGCGGGGAGGCGGGCAGTCCGGGGGTGTATACGCGCGTCTCAGCCGTCCTGCCGACGCTCTGAGGCTCCCTCTCCGCCCGGTCGGCCGGTGGGGCGTACGTACGGGGTGGCCTGCGGCGTCAGGCGGTCGGCGGACGCGCGAGGAGCTGCCGGATCTCGGTGACCGAGGGGTGTCTGCCCGCTGCCGCCCAAGCGGATGTGAGGCCGCCCCAGGCCCCTCACCGGCTGGTCCCCTGCCGCGTTCGGACTGCAGGCGTTCGGACGGCAACCCGACACAGGCGGCCGGCCGGGCCTGCCACGTGGACCGGGTGCTCAGGCGCCGTGCGCGCCCCACGGCGGTGGCCGGTCGAGGTGTCGCTACGGCGTGCGGCCGTCCCGCGACGGTATGAGAACGGGCGACCGCCCCCGCTGGCGGGGGCGGTCGCCCGTCGGCCGGTCCGGGACCAGCCCCTGGCTCGTCGTGGATGCGAGGGTCAGCGGTCCTCTTCGACTGCGTTCGGCACGGTGGTGAGCCGGTCCGTCTCATCCTGTATTTCCGCGGCGATCTTCTTGAGTTCCGGCTCGAACTTGCGCCCGTGGTGGGCGCAGAAGAGCAGTTCACCACCGCTGGTCAGCACGACGCGCAGATATGCCTGGGCGCCACAGCGGTCGCAGCGGTCGGCGGCCGTCAGCGGGCTCGCGGGGGTCAGAACAGTAGTCACGTCGCCTCTTCTCTAGCTCGACGAGCTGTCGTACCAGGGTCAACATCCAACCAGGCCGAAAACGTTCCCGCTCGTGGCTTTTCCCTGAAAGTTTTTCCAAGGAGGCTGTCTGCTGCCGGTTGGCGGCGAATGAGCCGTATTGCTGTGCTCTACGGGTTTCGCGTTGCTTGTCTCGTTCAGTCTCGTTCAGCCCTCCCGGCTGGCTGCCGGTTGTTCATGAGGACGTGCCCGGAGCCTAAATGGTTCATGCCTGGAAGGGAACGTGATGTCCACGTCACTCCATCGAGGGATCGAACACCCTTGCGACTCTGGACTAGCATGAGTTTTCACGTGGGTGGCGTGACAACGGCTCTACCAGGCCTCTGTACCCTCTGACCCGGTGACAGAAGCCGGGCCTCTACCCCCACAGGCCACTTTCCATATTCAGCGAGGAGCGAACCGCGTGACCGCCGAGACGTCCGTGCCGTCCAGTGCGCTGCTGACCGCAGACCGTGACGGTTCCAACTACACCGCGCGGCACCTGCTCGTCCTTGAGGGGCTCGAGGCGGTTCGCAAGCGGCCCGGCATGTACATCGGGTCCACCGACAGCCGCGGCCTGATGCACTGCCTCTGGGAGATCATCGACAACTCCGTCGACGAGGCTCTCGGCGGGTACTGTGATCACATCGAGGTCATCCTCCACGAGGACGGCTCGGTGGAGGTCCGGGACAACGGGCGCGGCATCCCCGTCGACGTCGAGCCCAAGACCGGCCTCTCCGGCGTCGAGGTCGTCATGACCAAGCTGCACGCCGGCGGCAAGTTCGGCGGCGGTTCGTACGCCGCGTCCGGCGGTCTGCACGGCGTGGGCGCCTCCGTGGTGAACGCGCTGTCGGCCCGGCTCGACGTCGAGGTCGACCGCAGCAGCTCCACGCACGCCATCAGCTTCCGCCGCGGCGTCCCCGGGATCTTCACCGAGTCGGGTCCCGACGCCCCGTTCGACCCCGGCAACGGGCTGCGCAAGACCAAGCGCGTGCCGAAGACCCGCACCGGCACCCGCGTGCGGTACTGGGCGGACCGCCAGATCTTCCTCAAGGACGCCAAGCTCTCCCTGGAGCACCTGCACCAGCGCGCCCGCCAGACCGCCTTCCTGGTGCCCGGCCTCACCATCGTCGTCCGGGACGAGCGCGACCTCGACGGCGAGGGCAAGAGCGAGGAGACGTTCCGTTTCGACGGGGGCATCAGCGAGTTCTGCGAGTACCTGGCGCAGGACAAGGCCGTCTGCGACGTGCTGCGGCTCACCGGCCAGGGCACCTTCAAGGAGACCGTGCCCGTCCTGGACGAGCGCGGCCACATGACCCCCACCGAGGTCACCCGTGAGCTCGGCGTCGACGTCGCCCTGCGCTGGGGGACGGGGTACGACTCCACGATCAAGTCGTTCGTGAACATCATCGCCACCCCCAAGGGCGGCACCCATGTCACCGGCTTCGAGCGCGCGATCACCAAGACCGTGAACGAGGTGCTGCGCTCCAGCAAGCTGCTGCGCGTCGCCGAGGACGACATCGTCAAGGACGACGCCCTGGAGGGCCTCACCGCCGTGGTGACGGTGCGGCTCGCCGAGCCGCAGTTCGAGGGCCAGACCAAGGAGGTCCTCGGTACGTCGGCGGCGAACCGCATCGTCGCGAACGTGGTCGCCAAGGAGCTCAAGGCGTTCCTGACCTCCACCAAGCGCGACGCCAAGGCCCAGGCCCGCGCGGTGCTGGAGAAGGCCGTCGCCGCCGCTCGTACGCGGATCGCGGCCCGTCAGCACAAGGAGGCGCAGCGCCGCAAGACGGCACTGGAGTCCTCGTCGCTGCCTGCCAAACTGGCCGACTGCCGCAGCGACGACGTCGAGCGCAGCGAGCTCTTCATCGTCGAGGGGGACTCCGCGCTCGGCACGGCCAAGCTCGCCCGGAACAGTGAGTTCCAGGCGCTGCTGCCGATCCGCGGAAAGATTCTCAACGTCCAGAAGTCGTCCGTCTCGGACATGCTGAAGAACGCCGAGTGCGGTGCGATCATCCAGGTCATAGGAGCGGGGTCCGGCCGGACCTTCGACATCGACGCCGCCCGGTACGGCAAGATCGTCCTGCTCGTGGACGCCGATGTCGACGGCGCGCACATCCGCTGCCTGCTGCTGACGCTCTTCCAGCGCTACATGCGGCCGATGGTCGAGGCGGGCCGTGTCTTCGCCGCCGTACCGCCGCTGCACCGCATCGAGCTCATCCAGCCCAAGAAGGGCCAGGACAAGTACGTGTACACGTACTCGGACAACGAGCTGCGGCAGACGCTGCTGGAGTTCCAGCGCAAGGGCGTCCGGTTCAAGGACTCCATCCAGCGCTACAAGGGCCTCGGTGAGATGGACGCCGACCAGCTCGCGGAGACCACGATGGACCCGAGGCACCGCACCCTGCGCCGGATCAACATCGGTGACCTGGAATCCGCGGAGCAGGTCTTCGACCTGCTGATGGGCAACGACGTGGCGCCGCGCAAGGAGTTCATCACCAGCTCCGCCGCGACCCTGGACCGTTCCCGCATCGACGCCTGATCCGTCTCCCCGATGTCCCGTCTCCCCGATGCCCCGGTTCCCCATGGCGGGCGGAGCCGGGACATCCGGGTGTGACGTCACCTGATGGGGTGAAGAGCAGCGAGAGAAGAGTCCGGGATGTCCCCGGTCTGACCATCCTTGTGAACGCGGCCGAAACGGTTCGCCGACAAGGAGAGTTGACCGGTGGAGAACAGGGAAGGACTCGATTCCGCCCCCGTGCGGATCGATGACCCGTGGTACGACGCACTGGCCTCCGGCTGGGGCGAGGTGGACGGTACGGCCGCGCAGGCGGCCGTGGTGCCCGGCCCCGCCCCCTCGGCGCAGGCGCAGGCGCAGCGCAGCGCGGCCGACATCTACCTGGAGGTGCAGCGCAGCGCCGCCTTCCAGGAGGTACGCGGCCGGTACCGGCGCTTCGTCGGGCCGGCCGTCCTGGCCTTCCTCGCCTGGTACCTGGCCTATGTCGTGGCGGCGACCACGGCGCCCGGGCTGATGGCCCGCCCGGTGGCCGGGGCGGTCAACGTGGCGATGGTCGCGGGACTCGGGCAGTTCCTCACCACGTTCGGGCTCACCTGGGCGTACGTACGCCACGCCCGGTTGCACCGTGACCGCGCGGCGCTCGATCTGCGGTGGGACACCCAGGAGTTGACGCGAGGGGTGGTCGAGCGTTGACCGGAGACCACCAGGTCCTCGCGCTGTTGCTGTTCAGCGCGTTCATCGTGGGCACCCTGGCGATCACGACATGGGTGAGCCGTCACCGACATGGATCCGCCGAGGAGTTCTGCGCCGGAGGGCGGCTGTTCTCGCCCATGGAGAACGGCTTCGCGATCGCCGGTGACTACATGTCCGCCGCGTCCTTCCTGGGGATCTCCGGCCTGATCGCGCTCTTCGGCTACGACGGGATGCTGTACTCGGTCGGGTTCCTGGTGGCCTGGCTGGTGGTGCTGTTCCTGGTCGCCGAACTCGTACGCAACTGCGGCCGGTTCACGCTCGCCGACGTGATCGCGGCGCGGATGCGTGAGCGGCCGGTGAGGATCGCGTCGGGAACTTCCTCGGTCACCGTGTCCGTTCTCTATCTGGTGGCGCAGATGGTGGGGGCCGGCAGCCTGGTCGCGCTGCTGCTGGGCGGTACGAGCGGAGCCGCACGCTCCTGGACCGTGATCGGCGTGGGCGCGCTGATGGTGATCTATGTGTCGTTGGGAGGGATGCGAGCCACCACCTGGATCCAGATCGTCAAAGCCGTGCTGCTCATGGCGGGCGCGCTCGCGCTCACCGTGCTCGTCCTGGTGCGTTTCCACGGCGACGTCAACCACCTGCTCACCACCGCCGCCGAACGCAGCGGCCACGGCCGGGACTTCCTGGCACCCGGACTCAAGTACGGCGGAGACTGGATCGCGCGTCTGGACTTCATCAGCCTCGGCCTCGCCCTGGTCCTCGGCACCGCCGGGCTGCCGCACATCCTGTCCCGCTTCTACACCGTGCCGACGGCCCGGGCCGCCCGCCGCTCGGTCGTCTGGGCGATCGGGCTCATCGGCAGCTTCTACCTGATGACGATCGTCCTGGGCTTCGGCGCCGCCGCGATCCTCGGCACGGCGGAGGTCCGCGCGTCCAACGCCGCGGGCAACACGGCCGTGCCGCTCCTCGCCCTCGACCTGGGCGGCGGTGCGGGCTCGACCGGGGGAGCGGTGCTGTTCGCCGTGGTCGCCGCGGTGGCCTTCGCGACGATCCTGGCCGTCGTCGCGGGCATCACGCTGGCCTCGTCGGTGTCCGTCGCGCACGACCTGTACGCCTCGCTGAAGCGGCCGGGAACGAAGCGGTACGGAGAGGTCGCGGTGGCGCGCGTCGCGGCCGTCGGTGTGGGCGCGGTCGCGATCGGTCTCGGGCTGCTGGCCCGGGACCTGAACGTGGCCTTCCTGGTCGGGCTCGCCTTCGCGGTCGCCGCCTCCGCGAACCTGCCGGTGCTGCTGTACACCCTGTTCTGGCGGAAGTTCACCACGCGCGGGGCGGTCTGGTCGGTGTACGGAGGGCTCGTCCCGTCCGTGCTGCTGGTGGTGCTCTCACCCGTCGTGTCAGGCAGCCCCGAAGCGCTCTTCCCGGGCATGGACTTCCAGCTCTTCCCGCTCCAGAACCCCGGCTTGGTCTCCATCCCGCTGGGCTTCCTCGCCGGCTGGCTCGGTACGGTCACCTCGCCGGAGCCGCCGGACGAGGCCCGGCACGCCGAGACGGAGGTACGGGCGCTGACGGGCGCGGGCGCGGTGTAGGCGGCCTACGAGGACGCCCATGTGTAGCGGTGCTCCGGGCGGCCGGTCTCGCCGTACCGCAAGGTCAGACGCACCCGGCCCGCCCGCTCCAGGAGCTTCAGATACCGCTGGGCGGTCTGCCGGCTCACCCCCGCCCGTTCCGCGATCTCCTGCGCGGACAGCGGGCCGTCGGCGGAGAGCAGCACCTGGCGTACGAGCTCGGCGGTGGTGGGGGAGTGGCCCTTGGGCAGATCGGGCGCTCCCGAACCCACCGACAGGGCGCCGAAGATCCGGTCGACCTCCGCCTGCTCTGCCTCGCCGCCGCCGTCGAGCGTGCGCCGCAGCGCCGCGTACGCCTCCAGCTTGGGGCGCAGGCCCGCGAAGTTGAACGGCTTCACCAGGTACTGGAGCGCGCCGTGGCGCTGAGCCGCCTGGACGGTGGCCACGTCCCGGGCCGCCGTCACCATGATCACGTCGGTCTGGTGCCCGCGTCGGCGCAGCTCCCGCACGACCGCGAGGCCGTTCTCGTCCGGCAGGTAGTGGTCGAGCAGGATCAGATCGACCGGAGACTCCTCGACCCGGGCGAGCGCCTCCGCAGCGGTATGAGCGAGCGCGACGACTTCGAAGCCCGGCACCTTGGCCACGTACGCGGCGTTGATCTCCGCGACCCGGGTGTCGTCGTCCACGACGAGCACGCCGATCACCGCGCCCCTCCCGGGCCTGTCGGCCGCTCCGTCGCGGGGTGTGGCCGGGCCGCTTCGCCGAGCCGTCCCTGGGCCGTGTCGGCGGGGCGGGCCCGGGTCGCCTGGGCGGGACGAGCCCGTGTTTCTTCGGCGGGCTGGGCGGTGCTCCCTTCGGCGGGCCGTGCGGTGGTCCCTTCCGCGCCGTGTGCCCGAGACCCTTCACCGGGGTTCGCTCGGGCCCCTTCGCCAGGTTGCGCTCCGGCGGCGACGGGCGGCTGCTCCGGGGTCTCCGGCTGCGCCGTTCCCGTCACCCGCTCACGCCGTGCGCGCGGCTCGGGCGCCACGGGCACGGCCGTCCCGGGTGCGGCCCTTCCCGGGCGGCCGGGGACCACGGCCGGGCCTCCAGCGGCCCGTGATGCCCCCTCAGCGCCCGCGTGGCCGAGCGGCTGTGCCCCGGCGGGTGCCACCGGTCCTCGGGCGCCCGCCGGGCCGGTGGCTGGCTCCTGCGCCGTCGGCTCCTCCGTGCTCTCCCGACTCCCGGTGGCCGGGGCGCGGTCCGTCAGGGCCTCCGGGAGGACGACGGTGAATTCCGCCCCGCCGCCGAGGGCCGCCGACACGACGGCGGTGCCGCCCTGGCGCTCCGCCAGGCGGCGCACCATGGCCAGGCCCAGTCCACGGCGGCCCCCGTGCGCGGGGAGGTCCTTGGTGGACCAGCCTTCCGTGAAGACCAGCTCCCGCCGCTCGGGCGGCACGCCCGGCCCGCTGTCGGTGACCCGGAGGACCGCCGTACGGCCCTCCGCACGCAGCTCGACCTCGACGAGCGGCTGCTCCGACCCCGCCGCCGCGTCGACCGCGTTGTCGACGAGGTTGCCGACGACCGTCACCAGCTCGCGCGGGTCGACCAGCCGGTCGGGCAGCAGTGTGCCGGGCGCCAGGCGCAGCGAGACGCCACGCTCCGCCGCCACGGTGGCCTTCCCCACGAGCAGCGCGGCCAGCAGCGGGTCCTGCACCTTCTCCGTGACCTGCTCGGCCGTCGCCCGGTGCACGCCCACCACCTCGGTGACGAACTCCATCGCCTCCTCGTACATCTCCAGCTCCAGCAGCCCCAGCAGCGTATGCATCCGGTTGGCGTGCTCATGATCCTGGGCGCGCAGTGCGTCGATGAGACCGCGGGTGGAGTCCAACTCGCGCCCCAGCCGCTCCAGCTCCGTCCGGTCGCGCAGGGTGGCGACCGCGCCTCCGTCGTCCGTCGGCATCCGGTTGGCGATCAGCACCCGCTGCCCGCGTACGGCCACGAGGTCCTCGCCGGTGACCCGCCCGGTCAGCACCTCGGTCGTGCGGCCTTCGCCGAGCGCCTCCTCCAACGGCCGGCCCGTGGCCTCGGGCCCCACGTCCAGCAGCCGCTGCGCCTCGTCGTTCATCAGCCGGATCCGCCCCGCCCGGTCCAGGGCCACGACACCCTCACGGATGCCGTGCAGCATCGCCTCGCGCTCGGCGAGCAGCGCCGAGATGTCCGAGAAGGCCAGGTCGTGGGTCTGGCGCTGGAGACGCCGGGAGATCAGGTACGCGGCCAGCGCCCCGACGGCCAGGGCTCCGCCCGCGTACGCCAGCAGTCCCGGGATCGCGGCCAGCAGCCGCGCGCGGACGCTGTCGTACTCGATGCCGACCGACACCGCGCCGACGATCTCGCCCGCCGCGTCCCGCAGCGGAACCTTTCCGCGCGCGGAGCGCCCGAGCGTCCCGCTGTCGATCTCCATCACGTCCTTGCCCGCGAGGGCCTCGCTCGGGTCCGTGGAGACGACCTCGCCGATCTGGTCGGGGTCGGTGTGCGACCACCGCACACCGCGCCGGTCCATGATCACGACGTACTCGGCGCCGGTGGCCGTCCTGATCCGCTCGGCCTCCGCCTGTACGGGCCCGGTGGCGCTCGGCGGCGTGCTGGTGAGCTCCTCGGCGACCTCGCTCGACGCGGTCGTCTCGGCGATCGCCAGGGCGCGCCGCATCGCCTGGTCGTCGAGCTGGGCACTCAGCGGCGCCAGGAACAGCCCGGTGGCCAGCACCGTCACGCCCACGACGATGGCCAGCTGCATCAGCAGGACCTGCGAGAACACCCGTTGCGGCCAGCCGAACCGCCGACGCCGCGCCGCCGACCCGCGCGCGGGCGGCGCGGCGGCCGAGGGCGACGAAGGCGTGGCGGGGCTCATGGCAGGAACCGTAGACGGAGCCCCGCCCGTAACGAAATGTCCGGCGTCACTCCGTCCCCGGCCCCTGGCGCCGGTCCGGTTCCGGCATCGCTCCGGCCCAGGCCCAGGCGCCTCGCGCTGATCCGGCTCCGGCTCAGGCCCCGGCCCCGGCTCCGGCCCCGGCTCAGGCCCCGGCCTCGGCTCAGGCCCCGGCCTCGGCCCCTGGCGCCGATCCGGCTCCGGCATCGCCCAGACCCAGGCCCAGGCCCCGGCCTCGGCGCCCCGCTCCGGTGCCTCCCGCCCCGGCGCATTTCACCCCGGTGCCTCCCGCCCCGGCGTCGGCGTCACGGCGCCCCGCCCCGGCGCCCCGCCCCGGCGTCACGGCGGCTTCGGTGCCGAGCGGAGCCCGCCTATCCTGGGGGCCGCAAGCCGCCGGACGCGGAGCCGACCGAGAAGGGTGCCCCTTGAGCAGCGTGCAGCAGATCCCCGTCGTCGTCCTCGCGGGCTTCCTCGGGTCGGGAAAGACGACCTTGCTCAACCATCTGCTCCGTAGCGCCAGAGGCACCCGCATCGGCGTCATGGTCAACGACTTCGGCTCCATCGAGATCGACGCCATGACCGTCGCCGGACAGGTCGGTTCGACCGTCTCCCTCGGCAACGGCTGCCTGTGCTGCGCCGTCGACGCGAGTGAGCTCGACACCTACCTGGAGACGCTCACCCGGCCCTCCTCCCGCCTCGACGTCATCGTCATCGAGGCGAGCGGCCTCGCCGAGCCGCAGGAACTGGTGCGGATGATCCTCGCCAGCGACAACGAGCGCGTCGTGTACGGCGGGCTCGTCGAGGTCGTCGACGCCGCCGAGTTCGACGCCACCCGGGGACGGCACCCCGAGACGGACCGCCACCTGGCCATCGCGGACCTCGTCGTCGTCAACAAGGCCGACCGTGTCCACCCGGACGAGCTACGGCGCGTCCACGCGGCCGTCGCCGACCTCGCCGACCGGGCCGCGGTGATCGACGCCGCGTACGGCAGGGTCGACCCCGAGCTCCTCTTCGACCGCGCGGCCCGCACCGACGACGGCGGACCCCGCCAGCTGACCTTCGAGGACCTGGATCTGTACGTCGTCCAGGACGCCCACCCGCACGCGGCGTACGACACCGTCTCCTTCACCGCCGAGGAGCCGATGCACCCCCGCCGACTGCTGGACTTCCTGGACTCCCGCCCCGAGGGCCTCTACCGCATCAAGGGCTTCGTCGACTTCGGCGCCCTCGACCCCGCCAACCGCTACACCCTGCACGCGGTCGGCCGCTTCCTCCGCTTCTACCCCGAGCCCTGGCCGCACGGCGGACAGCGCCTCACCCAGCTCGTCCTCATCGGCTCCGGCACGGACGGAGACGCCCTGCACAAGGCCCTGGACGGATGCCGGGTGACCGGCCCGCAGGACGTCCCGGAGGAGCACAGCATGTGGGGCGTCCTGCGCTACGTGCCCGAGCCTGCGGGCGGGGCCGTCGAAGAGGCTTCATAAGATCGGCCGACGGGCTGCTGCCCGAGGACGGCTGGGTCGCCACGGCCGCGGCGTACGACTAGGGGAGGGCCGTCAACCTCGCCCGTTAGGGCCTCTCCGCCCGCTATTGCGACCCGCAGGAGGCGGAGCAGACGATCGTCCACGCGGGCGCGCCGGCGAAGGCCGCGTACTCCTCCTGGGAAGGCTTTCTCGGCGGGCTACACGCTCGGAAGGGTGCTGCGCTTCGACGGCGAGGAGTACGGCGAGGAGTACGGCGACTTCTACGCGAGCGCCCTTGCCGCCCACCGGTTGCTGACCGGCGACGAGGGCAGCCCCTGGCGGAACATCCCCTGGCGGTGACGGCCACCGGCGCGCCCGCTCTCCGGCCCGCCCGCTCTCGGGGCGCGCCCACCCCTCGGCGGGCGCGCCCCCGAGCGCGTCCGTTACGACGCCGGTCCCGCCAGCACCTCCACCTGCTTCGGCAGCGGCGTGCCCGAGCCGTCCCGGCGCGGGTCGATCTCCGGAAGGTCCACCGGGGTGCCGTTCTTCTGCGCCGCGCGGGCCGGGGCCGCGCCGGCCCAGGCCAGGACCAGCACGTCCTCGCCCTTCAGGAACCGCTGGCAGCGCACGCCGCCCGTCGCGCGGCCCTTGCGCGGGTACTGGTCGAACGGCGTCAGCTTCACCGAGGTGGCCGCCTTCGGGTCCAGCGCACCCGACGAACCGGCGGCCGTGAACACCACGGCGTCCTCGGCCGGGTCGACCGCGGTGAACGAGAGCACCTCGGCGCCCGCCGACAGCTTGATACCGGCCATACCGCCCGCCGGACGGCCCTGCGGCCGCACCGCCGAGGCCGGGAACCGCAGCAGCTGGGCGTCGGAGGTGATGAAGACCAGGTCC
This sequence comes from Streptomyces sp. NPDC000229, assembly GCF_040300825.1. NCBI lineage: Bacteria > Bacillati > Actinomycetota > Actinomycetes > Kitasatosporales > Streptomycetaceae > Streptomyces > Streptomyces sp. NPDC000229. The sequence continues at coordinate 59,620 of NZ_JBEPEL010000008.1, read as the reverse complement.
TCCTCGCCCGTGCGCAGCTCGGCCGCGCCGACGATCCGGTCACCCTCCTTCAGACCGATGACCTCCAACTCGTCCTTGTTCGCCGGATAGTCCGGCACCACGCGCTTGACCACGCCCTGGAGCGTGCCGATGGCGAGGCCCGGCGAGGACTCGTCGAGGGTCGTCAGGCACATCACCGCCTCGTCCTTCTCCAGCGTCAGGAACTCCGACACCTGCGCCCCGCCCGAGAGGTTCGGTGCGGACGCCGTGTCCGGCAGCTGCGGAAGGTCGATCACCGACAGCCGCAGCAGCCGCCCGGTGGACGTCACCACGCCGATCTCGCCGCGCTGCGTCGCGGGCACCGCCGAGACGATCACGTCGTGCTTGGTGCGCTTGCCGCCACTGTCCGGCAGCGGCTCGCCGCTCGCCGTACGGGCCAGCAGACCGGTCGACGACAGCAGCACCCGGCACGGGTCGTCCGCGACCTCCAGGGAGGCCGCCGCGACCGGCGCGCCCGCCGACTCCAGCAGCACGGTGCGCCGCTCCGTACCGAACTTCTTGGCCACCGCCGCCAGTTCCGAGGAGACCAGCTTGCGCAGCTCGGCATCCGACTCGAGGATCCGGGTCAGCTCCTCGATCTCGCTGTTCAGCCGGTCGCGCTCGCTCTCCAGCTCGATCCGGTCGAACTTGGTGAGCCGGCGCAGCGGGGTGTCCAGGATGTACTGCGTCTGGATCTCGCTCAGGGAGAAGCGCTCGATCAGCCGCTCCTTGGCCTGCGCCGAGTTGTCGCTCGACCGGATGACACGGATGACCTCGTCGATGTCGAGCAGCGCCACCAGCAGGCCCTCGACCAGGTGCAGTCGGTCCCGCTTCTTGGTGCGCCGGAACTCGCTGCGCCGCCGGACCACCTCGAAGCGGTGGTCCAGGTAGACCTCCAGCAGCTCCTTCAGACCCAGGGTGAGCGGCTGCCCGTCGACCAGGGCCACGTTGTTGATGCCGAAGGACTCCTCCATCGGCGTCAGCTTGTACAACTGCTCCAGGACGGCCTCCGGGATGAAGCCGTTCTTGACCTCGATGACCAGCCGCAGCCCGTGCTCGCGGTCGGTCAGGTCCTTGACGTCGGCGATGCCCTGCAGCTTCTTGGCCGCCACCAGGTCCTTGATCTTCGCGATCACCTTCTCCGGGCCGACCGCGAAGGGCAGTTCGGTCACGACGAGGCCCTTGCGGCGCGCCGTCACGTTCTCCACGGTCACCGTGGCACGGATCTTGAAGGAGCCGCGGCCCGACTCGTACGCGTCCTTGATGCCGGACAGGCCCACGATCCGGCCACCCGTGGGCAGGTCCGGACCCGGCACGTACCGCATCAGGGTCTCCAGGTCGGCGCCCGGGTGCTTGATCAGATGCCGGGCGGCGGCGATGACCTCGCCCAGGTTGTGCGGGGGCATATTGGTCGCCATGCCGACCGCGATCCCGGACGCGCCGTTCACCAGCAGGTTCGGGAAAGCGGCGGGCAGCGCCACCGGCTCCCGCTCCTGCCCGTCGTAGTTCGGGTTGAAGTCGACGGTGTCCTCGTCGATCGACTCCGTCATCAGCGACGTCGCGTCGGCCATCCGGCACTCGGTGTACCGCATGGCGGCCGGCGGGTCGTCGTTGCCGAGCGAGCCGAAGTTGCCGTGCCCGTCCACCAGTGGCAGGCGCATCGAGAACGGCTGCGCCATGCGCACCAGGGCGTCGTAGATGGACGCGTCACCGTGCGGGTGGAGCTTGCCCATCACCTCACCGACGACCCGGGCGCACTTCACGAAGCCGCGCTCGGGCCGCAGGCCCATCTCGTTCATCTGGTACACGATGCGGCGGTGCACCGGCTTCATGCCGTCGCGGGCGTCCGGCAGGGCCCGGGAGTAGATCACCGAGTACGCGTACTCGAGGAAGGAGCCCTGCATTTCGTCGACGACGTCGATGTCGAGGATCTTCTCCTCGAAGTCGTCGGGCTGCGCGGTCTTCGTGCTGCGGCGGGCCATCGCGGCTGCGGCTCCTTCACCAACAAGGTTGATCTGACGCCGACCATTGTGGACCGTCCCACTGACAACGCCGACCGCGACCCGGAAGAGGGACGGCAGCGGGATCCGGGAACTTCGCCAGGTGTCGGTCCGCTTGCATACAGTGGCAGGACGTCCACAGCGGTCCGCGGCAGGTCGCAGCAGCCGCATACAGTGGCAGCCTTCCGCAGCGGCCCGCAGCTGGACTTTTACCCATAGCTCCACATAGCGATCGAAGGGACGTACATGCCCATGGGTCACACGGCCACAGCCCAGGCCGGCTCCGGCGGCCTGACAGCGACCGAGCACCGCCTGGCCAACGGCCTGCGCGTGGTGCTCTCCGAGGACCACCTGACCCCGGTCGCCGCGGTCTGCCTCTGGTACGACGTGGGCTCACGCCACGAGGTCAAGGGCCGCACCGGCCTCGCCCACCTCTTCGAGCACCTGATGTTCCAGGGCTCGAAGCAGGTCCAGGGCAATGGCCACTTCGAGCTGGTGCAGGGCGCCGGCGGCTCCCTGAACGGCACGACCAGCTTCGAGCGCACCAACTACTTCGAGACCATGCCCGCCCACCAGCTGGAGCTGGCGCTGTGGCTGGAAGCAGACCGGATGGGCTCCCTGCTCGCCGCGCTCGACGACGAGTCCATGGAGAACCAGCGGGACGTCGTCAAGAACGAGCGCCGCCAGCGGTACGACAACGTTCCGTACGGCACCGCCTTCGAGAAGCTGACCGCCCTCGCCTACCCGGAGGGCCACCCTTACCACCACACCCCGATCGGCTCCATGGCCGACCTGGACGCCGCCACCCTCGAGGACGCGCGGAACTTCTTCCGTACGTACTACGCGCCGAACAACGCCGTCCTGTCGGTCGTCGGCGACATCGACCCCGAGCAGACGCTGGCGTGGATCGAGAAGTACTTCGGCTCCATCCCGCCGCACGACGGCAAGCAGCCGCCGCGCGACGGGACGCTGCCCGAGATCATCGGCGAGCAGCTGCGCGAGGTCGTCGAGGAGGAGGTTCCGGCCCGCGCCCTGATGGCCGCCTACCGCCTGCCGCACGACGGCACCCGCGAGTGCGACGCCGCCGACATCGCCCTCACCGTCCTGGGCGGCGGCGAGTCGTCGAGGCTCCACAACCGCCTGGTGCGCCGCGACCGCACGGCCGTGGCGGCCGGCTTCGGCCTGCTGCGCCTGGCCGGGGCGCCCTCGCTCGGATGGCTGGACGTCAAGACGTCCGGCGGCGTCGAGGTGCCCGACATCGAGGCCGCCGTCGACGACGAGCTGGCCCGGTTCGCCGCCGAGGGCCCCACCCCGGAGGAGATGGAGCGCGCCCAGGCCCAGCTTGAGCGCGAGTGGCTGGACCGGCTCGGCACGGTCGCCGGCCGCGCCGACGAACTGTGTCGGTACGCCGTCCTGTTCGGCGACCCGCAGCTCGCCCTGACCGCCGTCCAGCGCGTCCTGGACGTCACCGCCGAGGAGGTGCAGGCGGTCGCCAAGGCCCGCCTCCGCCCCGACAACCGGGCGGTGCTGGTCTACGAACCCGTCAGCACCGACCACAGCGACCAGGCAGAAGAGGGGGCCGACCAGTGAGCGACGCCGCTGTGTCCCTGACGTCCATGGAGTTCCACCCGCAGCCCCGCCCCGGGACCGCCAAGCCGTGGGCCTTCCCCGCCCCCGACCGCGGCACGCTCGGCAACGGCCTGACCGTGCTGCGCTGCCACCGTCCCGGCCAGCAGGTCGTGGCCGTCGAGATCTTCCTCGCCGCCCCGCTGGAGGCCGAGCCCGAGGGCCTCGACGGCGTCGCCACGATCATGGCGCGGGCCCTGTCCGAGGGCACCGACAAGCACTCGGCCGAGGAGTTCGCCGCCGAACTGGAGCGCTGCGGCGCCACCCTCGACGCACACGCCGACCACCCCGGCGTACGGGTCTCCCTCGAGGTCCCGGTCTCCCGGCTCGGCAAGGCCCTCGGGCTGGTCGCCGAAGCGCTGCGGGCCCCCGCCTTCGCCGACAGCGAGGTCGAGCGCCTCGTCCGCAACCGGCTCGACGAGATCCCGCACGAGATCGCCAACCCGGCCCGCCGTGCCGCCATGCAGCTGTCCAAGGAGCTGTTCCCGGCCACCTCCCGGATGTCGCGTCCCCGCCAGGGCTCGGAGGAGACCGTCGCCCGGATCGACGCCGCGGCCGTACGCGCCTTCTACGAGGCCCACATCCGCCCCGCCACCGCCACCGCGGTCGTCGTCGGCGACTTCACCGGTGTCGACCTCGACGCGGTGCTCGCGGACACCATCGGCGCCTGGACCGGCGACAGCGCCGAGCCCCGCCCCGTACCCCCCGTGACGGCCGACGACACCGGCCGCGTCGTCATCGTCGACCGCCCCGGCGCCGTACAGACGCAGCTGCTCATCGGACGGATCGGCCCCGACCGGCACGACCGCGTCTGGCCGGCCCAGGTGCTCGGCACCTACTGCCTGGGCGGCACCCTCACCTCCCGCCTGGACAAGGTCCTGCGCGAGGAGAAGGGCTACACCTACGGCGTACGGGCGTTCGGTCAGGTGCTGCGCTCCGGCCCGGAGGGCGGCGCGGCCATGCTCGCCATCAGCGGCTCGGTGGACACGCCCCACACGGGTCCGGCGCTCGACGACCTGTGGAAGGTGCTGCGCACCCTCGCCGCCGAGGGCCTGACCGACGCGGAGCGCGAGACGGCCGTCCAGAACCTGGTGGGTGTCGCCCCGCTCAAGTACGAGACGGCCGCCTCCGTCGCGGGCACCCTCGCCGACCAGGTCGAGCAGCACCTCCCGGACGACTTCCAGGCCCAGTTGTACGCCCGGCTCGCCGAGACGGGCACCGTGGAGGCCACCGCGGCGGTCGTCAGCGCCTTCCCGGTGGACCGTCTGGTGACGGTCCTCGTCGGCGACGCGGCTCAGATCAAGGAGCCCGTCGAGGCGCTCGGGATCGGCGAAGTGACGGTTGTCACCGGCTGATTGACACGGGCCTTCCCGCGAACCGGTTCAGGACCCCGGCATCACCCGATGCCGGGGTCCAGTCATATGTCCGATTTGTTGCGGAGGTTCGGTGTCTGCCCTGTGGCGTGCGCTACAAAAAACCGTGTCTGTTTGGTGATTGAAAGATCGGCCGCTTAGCGTCTGATGCGCTGCCCGACCGGTACCCGCCGCACCCGCGGCACCGGGCAGCGATCGCCGAGTCCCCATCAGGCGCGAGCCTGGGGAGCCGGGGACCCACGAAGTCCCTGGGGTGAATCGGACGCCTTCGCACCCGTGCGGAGGGGCCCGTAGGAGACCTTCCTGCTCCGAACCCGTCAGCTAACCCGGTAGGCGAGAAGGAAGGAAAGGACCAGCCACTTCATGGCGTTCACCCGTGCCACCGGGAAGCACCGTGCCCCGAGCCGCCTGAGCCGTAAGAGCGCACACGTCGCCGGAGTCGCGGCCCTCGCCACCACCGGCGTCATCGGAACCCTCGCTTCCCCGGCGCTGGCCGCCGCCCCGGACGCCGCCCCCGGCTCGTTCGAGGACACCGGCCTCAACCAGGCGGTCATCACCGACACGCTCGCCGAGCAGGTCGACGCCCAGGCCGAGGCCCAGGAGCTGGAGGCCCAGGAGGCCGCCGCCAAGGCCGCCGCCCAGGCGAAGGCCGAGGCGGAGGCGAAGCGCAAGGCCGAGGCCCGGGTGAAGGCCGCCCGCGATGCCAAGGAGCGCGCCGACCGCGAGGCCGAGCGCCAGCGGCTGAACGCCTTCCAGCTGCCGATCGCGGGCACCTACGTCAGCACCGGCTACCAGACCGGTGGCGCCATGTGGTCCTCCGGCAGCCACACCGGTATCGACTTCCACGCCGCCTCGGGCTCGCGTGTGGTCTCCGTGGGCGCGGGCACCGTCGTCGAGGCGGGCTGGGGCGGCGCGTACGGCAACAACGTGGTGATCAAGATGAACGACGGCACGTACACCCAGTACGGCCACCTGTCGTCGGTCAACGTCTCGGTCGGCCAGAGCGTGATGCCGGGCCAGCAGATAGGCCTCTCCGGCTCGACCGGCAACTCGTCCGGCCCGCACCTCCACTTCGAGGCCCGTACGAGCGCCGAGTACGGCTCGGACATCGACCCCATCGCGTACCTGCGCTCGCACGGCGTCAACGTCTGACCCCTTCCGCTGTTCGGTGAAGGCCCTGGTTCGGGATGCGAACCGGGGCCTTCGTCATCCCACGGCATCCGGCGGGGGCTTCTGGCCAAAAAGAACTCCATGGAATCCTGGTGGCTATCGGAAATTCCGGCCCTCTGCAATAGAGTCACTCGACAGGCGTCAATCGGCTGAGTTTCGCGCGGATCAAGTTGGGGGTTCTGGTATGCGCATTCCAGCGCACTCGGTATGCACGGCGATCCGCGACGACATCGTCACCGGCGTGTTCGAGCGCGGCAGCCGGCTCACCGAGGAGCAGCTGGCCCGCCGTTACGGCGTCTCCCGTGTTCCGGTCCGCGAGGCGCTGCGCACCCTGGAGTCGGAGGGCTTCGTCACCACCCGCCGCCATGTCGGCGCGTGCGTCGCCGAGCCCACCGAGCAGGAGGCGGCCGACCTGCTGGAGATGCGAACGCTGCTGGAGCCGCTGGGCGCCGCGCGCGCGGCCCAGCGCCGCACCGAGGCGCACCTGAAGGTGCTGCGCGGCCTGGTCAGGCTCGGCCAGGAACGGGCCCGTCGAGGCCAGGGGGAGGACCTCCGCTCGCTGGGCGCCTGGTTCCACGAGACGCTCGCCCAGGCGGCCGGCAGCGCGGCGCTGACGGCGCTGCTGACCCAGCTCCGGCACAAGATCGCCTGGATGTACGCCGTCGAACAGCCCGCCCGGCCGATGGAGGCGTGGGCCGAGTACGGCGCGATCGTGGACGCCGTGGCCCGCGGCGACGCCGAACGCGCCCGCGCCCTCACCGCCCTCCACGTCGAGCGCACCGTGACCGCGCACCGGCTGCGCCGCCCGGAGCGGCCGGGCCGGTCGGAGCGGTCGGGCGGCCGGGTTGTGAGGACTTCGCAACATCGCGTAAACACCGCGAGCGCCCGCAATTAACAGCGGCACCGTATACAAAGGCAGGGGAATTCTCGGCGGTAATTTCCCCTGCCCGAAAATGACGCGTGCCGTAAAAGAGGGACGCCTCACCCCGAAAATCGGGTGGGGCCCGGAATCGGAAAGTCTCCGCCGTGCTCGGCCGCGGAGAATGCCCGAGCTCCCGAAACGGCCCGACGGCGCCCGATGCCGGGCCGCGCCGTGCAAGGACCGGCGGCGGCAAAAAGCGGAGCCGTACCGCCCGGTTTCCCAGGGGTACGGCTCCGCGGTGCTGCAAGGGTGACCGGGAGGTCAGACGGTCTCGGGGAGCTCCTCGAGACCTTCGGCGACCAGCTTGGCCAGACGGTCCAGGGCGGCGTCCGCGCCCTCCGCGTCCGAAGCGAGCACGATCTCCTCGCCGCCCTGCGCGCCCAGGCCCAGCACCGCGAGCATCGAAGCGGCGTTGACCGGGTTGCCGTCGGCCTTGGCGATCGTCACGGGGACGCCGGCGGCCGTGGCGGCACGGACGAAGATGGAGGCGGGGCGGGCGTGCAGGCCCTCGGCCCAGCCGACGTTGACGCGGCGCTCAGCCATGGTGTTGCCCTTCGAGTCTCGGCAGTTGTCTAGACCAGTTGTCGAATCCAGTCTCTCATGTCCCGCAGGGTGCTCGATCCGGCCTCCACGGGGCCGTTGCGGGCCGCCCGGCCCGCCTCACCCTGCGTTGTCCACAGCACCTCCGCGACCGGCGCCCGCACCGTACCCTGGGGCCCATGCGGACCCCGTCGGATCAGCCGGAACACGTGTACCCCGACCACTGGGAGGCCGACGTGGTGCTGCGGGACGGCGGCACCGCACGGATCAGGCCGATCACCACGGATGACGCCGAGCGCCTGGTCAGCTTCTACGAGCAGGTCTCGGACGAGTCGAAGTACTACCGGTTCTTCGCACCCTACCCCCGGCTCTCCGCCAAGGACGTGCACCGCTTCACCCACCACGACTACGTGGACCGCGTGGGTCTCGCGGCCACCATCGGCGGCGAGTTCATCGCGACCGTCCGTTACGACCGGATCAACGCACAGGGTCTGCCCGCGAGCGCCCCCGCCGACGAGGCCGAGGTCGCCTTCCTCGTCCAGGACGCCCACCAGGGCCGCGGCGTCGCCTCCGCGCTGCTCGAACACATCGCGGCGGTCGCGCGTGAGCGGGGCATCCGGCGGTTCGCGGCCGAGGTCCTGCCCGCCAACAACAAGATGATCAAAGTCTTCACGGACGCCGGGTACACCCAGAAGCGCAGCTTCGAGGACGGCGCCGTACGTCTCCACCTCGACCTGGAGCCCACCGACCGGTCGCTCGCCGTGCAGCGCGCCCGCGAACAGCGCGCCGAGGCCCGGTCCGTGCAGCGGCTCCTCGCTCCCGGCTCCGTCGCCGTCATCGGGGCCGGCCGCGCCCCGGGCGGAGTGGGCCGCACGGTCCTGCGCAACCTCCTGGACGCCGGGTACACAGGCCGTACGTACGCCGTCAACCGCGCCCTCCCCGAAACGACGACCACGCTGGACGGGGTGCCCGCCTTCCGTTCCGTCGCCGACATCGGGGAGCCCGTCGACCTCGCCGTCGTCGCCGTACCGGCCGAGCGGGTCCCCGAGGCCGTCGCCGACTGCGGCGAACACGGCGTACAGGGCCTGGTGGTCCTCACCGCCGGTTACGCCGAGCAGGGCGCCGAGGGCAGGGCCCGTCAGCGCGAACTGGTGCGCCAGGCACGGTCGTACGGCATGCGGATCATCGGCCCCAACGCGTTCGGCATCATCAACACCGCGCCCGACGTGCGGCTCAACGCCTCGCTCGCACCGCACCCGCCCGCGCGGGGACGCATCGGGCTGTTCACCCAGTCCGGCGCCATCGGCATCGCCCTGCTGTCCGGGCTGCACCGGCGCGGTGCCGGCCTGTCGTCCTTCATCTCGGCGGGCAACCGCGCGGACGTGTCGGGCAACGACCTCCTCCAGCACTGGTACGACGACCCCGAGACCGATGTCGTCCTGCTCTACCTGGAATCGATCGGCAACCCCCGCAAGTTCACGCGGCTCGCCCGGCGCACGGCGGCGGTGAAACCGGTCGTCGTCGTCAAGGGCGGCCGGCACAGCGGCAGCGCGCCCCCCGGCCACGCCGTACCGGCCACGCGCATCCCGCACACCACGGTCTCGGCCCTGCTGCGGCAGGCGGGCGTGATCCGCGTCGACACGGTCACCGAACTGGTCGACGCCGGTCTGCTGCTCGCCGGGCAGCCACTCCCGGCGGGCCCGCGCGTGGCGATCCTCGGCAATTCGGAGTCGCTCGGGCTGCTGACGTACGACGCCTGCCTGACGGAGGGGCTCAGGCCCCGGCGGCCCCGCGACCTGACGACGGCGGCCACGCCGCAGGACTTCCGTACGGCGCTCACCGAGGCCCTCCGGGACGACACGTGCGACGCGGTCGTGGTCACCGCGATCCCCTGGGTCGGCGAGAACGGGGTGACCGAGTCCGGCGACGGCGAGGTCCTGGCCGAGGCGCTACGGGCCGCCTTCGCGGAGGCACCGGCGAAGCCGGTCCTGGTGGTCCACGTGGAAATGGGCGCCCTTGCCGACGCCCTGGCGGCAGCCACCAGCACGGCACCGGCGGCCCGCCGCGACCCGGCACCGGCCCCGCGTACGCCGCCGCCCCCCGTCCCCGAGCTCCCGGCCGCCGAGACGCCCCCCGCCCCGGCCGCCGAGACGCCGCCCACCCCGGCCGTCGGCGCGCAGGAGCCGACCGCCCGCGCGGCATCCGTACCCGGCGCCCCCGGCGGCGGGTACCGCATCCCCGCGTACCCCGCCGCCGAGCGGGCCGTCCGGGCGCTGGCCCAGGCGGTCAGGTACGGCCAGTGGCGGCGCCAGGCCGCCGAGCCGGGGCGGGTCCCCGAGCTCGCGGGCATCGACGAGGCCGGAGCCGCCGCGCAGATCGAGCGGGCGCTCGCGCACGACGTGGACGAGCGGGGCGTCACCCTCGCCCCCGACGCCGCCCGCGAGCTGCTCGGGCGCTACGGCATCGCGGTACGCCGCACGCTGCCCGCGCCCACCCCGGACGACGCCGTCCGCGCCGCCGCCGGCCTCGGCTACCCCGTCGCGCTCAAGACCACCGCCCCCCACCTCCGCCACCGCCCCGACCTCGGCGGCGTACGCCTCGACCTGGCCACCGAGGAGCAGCTGCGCGCGGCCTACGCCGAGCTGACCGAGACCCTCGGCAAGCCCGAGGAGCTGCAGCCGGTCGTCCAGGCCATGGTCCCGCGCGGCGTCGACACCGTCGTACGCGCCGCCATCGACCCCGCCGTCGGCGCCGTCCTGTCCTTCGGGCTCGCGGGCGCGCCGTCCGAGCTGCTGGGCGACACCGCGCACCGCCTGCTCCCCGCCACCGACCGGGACGTCGCCGAACAGATCCGCTCCATCCGCACCGCCCCGCTCCTGTTCGGCTGGCGCGGCTCCGCACCCGTGGACACCCCCGCCCTCGAGGAGCTGCTGCTCCGGGTGTCACGGCTGGTCGACGACCACCCGGAGATCGTCACCGTCGGCCTGGAACCGGTGGTCGTCGCCCCGCGCGGCCTCGCCGTTCTCGGTGCGACCGTCCGGCTCGCCCCGCCCCCCGCCCGCACGGACGTCGGCCCCCGCCGGCTCCCCAGCTACTGACGCCCGCCCACCGACCGCCTCGCCGAGCCACCGATGTCCACCACCGACCCGGATCCCGAGCGTGCCGCGCAGTCACCGCGCCCCCGTAGGATGGAGTCCATGGCGAAGACCGGTACGACCACCCAGGGGCTGCGCGCGGCGATCGAGCGCAGCGGCTACTACCCGGCCCTTGTGGCCGAGGCGGTGGAGGCCGCCGTCGGCGGGGAGCCGATCGCGTCGTACCTGGTCCACCAGGAGACCACCTTCGACGCCAACGAGGTGCGCCGCCATGTCACCGTTCTCGTTCTGACGGCCAACCGCTTCATCGTCAGCCACACCGACGAGCAGAACGCCGACACCAGCTCCCCGACGCCGTACGCCACGACCTCCACCGAGTCGGTCAAGCTCGGCCGGATCTCGTCCGTCGTCCTCAGCCGCGTCGTCGCCAACCCCGAGTCGTACACGCCCGGCACCCTGCCGCGCGAGGTCGTCCTGACCATCGGCTGGGGCGCCGTCTCCCGGATCGACCTGGAGCCCGCCGCCTGCGGCGACCCGAACTGCGACGCCGACCACGGCTACACCGGCAATTCCACCGCCGACGACCTGAGTCTCCGCGTCAGCGAGGCCGGCGACGGCCCCGAGACCGTCCGTCAGGCTCTGGCCTTCGCCCAGGCGCTGTCCGAAGCCACCGCGGCCACCCGCTGATGGTCCAGCCCGCACACATGGCGTCCGCCTGGCCCGACGAACCGGTGCCGCTCGCCCTCGACACCGCGCCGGTCCCCGAGTACGGCTCCGGCTCCCTCGCCGATCTGTTGCCGACCCTCGCCGCCGGCATCGGCGTGCCCGGGTTCGAGCACCGCATCGCCGAGCTGACGCCCGCCGACCGGAACTGCGTGTTCCTGATCGACGGCCTCGGCTGGGAGCAGATCAAGGCCCATCCCGGCGAAGCCCCCTACCTGACGTCCCTCCTCGACAGCTCCCGGGGCGGCACGGGACGGCCCATCACCGCCGGGTTCCCCGCCACCACCGCGACCTCGCTCGCCTCGGTCGGTACGGGGCGGCCGCCCGGCGAGCACGGCCTGCCCGGCTACACCGTGCGCGACCCCGCGATCGGCGAGCTGATGAACCAGCTGCGCTGGAAGCCCTGGACGCCGCCGCACGCCTGGCAGCCGTACCCGACCATCTTCCAGCTCGCCGACGCCGCCGGCGTCCACACCGCGCAGGTCTCCTCCCCGACCTTCCGGGACACGCCTCTCACCAAGGTCGCGCTCAGTGGCGGAACGTTTCACGGGCGGCTCACCGGCGAGGAGCGGATGGACCTGGCCGCCGAGCAACTGGCCGCCGGGGACCGTTCGCTGGTCTACACGTACTACAGCGAGGTCGACGGCAGCGGCCACCGCTTCGGCGTCGACTCCGACGCCTGGCGCGGCCAGCTGATGTGCGTCGACCGGCTCGTCCAGCGCCTCGCCGAGCAGCTCCCGCCCCGTGCCGCGCTGTACGTCACCGCCGACCACGGCATGATCGACATCCCGTTCGACGAGCAGTCCCGGATCGACTTCGACGAGGACTGGGAGCTGCGCGCCGGAGTCGCCCTGCTCGGCGGTGAGGGCAGGGCCCGCCACGTCTACGCGGTGCCGGGCGCCGAGACCGACGTACTGGCGTGCTGGCGCGAGGTGCTCGGCGAGCAGTTCTGGGTGGCGAGCCGCGACGAGGCGATCGCGGCCGGCTGGTTCGGCCCGACGATCGACGAGCGCGTCCACGGCAGGATCGGCGACGTCGTCGCCGCCGCCCATGACGACGTCGTCATCACGGCGTCCGTCAACGAGCCGAACGAGTCCGCGATGGTCGGCGTGCACGGCTCGATGATGCCCGTCGAGCAGCTGGTTCCGCTGCTCGAAGTCCGTTCGTAAAACGCTCCTCACGCCCTGACCCGAAAGGTCGTCACTTCCCCATGCCCGAGCTGGTGTTCTTCTCCGGAACCATGGACTGTGGAAAGAGCACCCTCGCTCTGCAGATCGAACACAACCGCTCCGCGCGCGGGCTCCAGGGCATGATCTTCACCCGTGACGACCGGGCCGGCGAGGGCAAGCTGTCCTCCCGGCTGGGTCTGGTCACCGACGCCGTCGAGGCCGCCGAGGGCTTCGATTTCTACGCCTACCTCGTCGCACACCTCTCCAAGGGCGGCCGCTGCGACTATGTGATCGCGGACGAGGCCCAGTTCCTCGCGCCCGAGCAGATCGACCAGCTCGCCCGCGTCGTCGACGACCTCGAACTGGACGTCTTCGCCTTCGGTATCACCACGGACTTCCGCTCCAAGCTCTTCCCCGGCTCACAGCGCCTCGTCGAACTCGCCGACCGTGTCGAGGTGCTCCAGGTCGAGGCCCTGTGCTGGTGTGGTGCGCGCGCCACCCACAACGCGCGCACCGTGGGCGGCGAGATGGTCGTCGAAGGCGCCCAGGTCGTCGTCGGTGACGTCAACGCCGGTGACGAGGTCGGCTACGAGGTGCTCTGCCGCCGCCACCACCGACGCCGTATGACGGCCGCCACCGCTCGCGCCGCAGCCCTCTCGCCGGATGTGCTGCCCGTACCGGCCGAGTAGCCCAGCGACCATGCTCAGCGACCGGACGACCGTACGATCGTGAAGACCGCGCCCTCGGGGTCGACGACGGTCGCCAGCCGCCCGGCCGGGTCGTCGCGCGGCCCGTCCAGCACGCGACCGCCCAGCTCGGTGACCCGCTGTGCCGCGTCGTCGGTGTCCGCGACTTCGAACCAGGTCATCCAGTGGGCGCCCCGGTCGCGCGGCAGGGACGCGCCGAGGCCGTGCAGGGAGGCGACCGGGCGGTCGTCGACCTTCAGCGTCACCAGGTCCAGATCGGGCGACGGAACCGGATCGAGCTCGTACCCGAAAACCGTCTTGTAGAACTTGCTGACCGACTCCGTCTCCTGCGTCAGCAACTCGTTCCAGGCCGGTGTGCCGGGCGCGCCCACGACAGCCGTACCGAGGTGCGCGGCGGCCTGCCAGACTCCGAAAACGGCTCCCGTCGGGTCGGAACAGATCACCAGCCGCCCCGCGTCCGCCGCGGCGAGCGGTCCGACGGCGACCGTGCCGCCGCTGCACCGGATCGCCTCGGCCGTCTCGGCGGCGTCATCGCTCGCCAGGTACGTCGTCCAGGCGATCGGCAGGTCCCGGTCCGCCGGAAGCTGGCCGATACCCGCCACCTCCTTGCCGTCGAGCAGCCCGCGTACGTACGGGCCGAGCTGGTGCGGACCCGGTTCGAACCGCCAGCCGAACAGGGCCCCGTAGAACTCCTGCGTCGCGTCAAGGTGATGCACCATCAAGCTCACCCAGCAGGGTGTACCGGGTTTGTGCCGAGTCGCCTCGGTCATCGTCACTCTCTCCTCGGACCATCGTCGTGGCCGTGCGGGGACCCGGCGTGTGCCGGGCCGGTGCGGATCGCCGGTGCGGGGTGCCGGTGCGCTGTCGGCCACCGGCTGTAGGCCCTGCAGTACGCCTCGTCAGATGCTTGCACCATCGGCCGCGCGGTGCGGCCCGGCCGCGCCGTGAATTGGCGCGATCCCGAAGGAGGATGCCCGAAAATTGGTTGCCCATCCTCACCGTGACCGTCTCGGGGACCCGTACGCCCGCACCTGCGCGAGGATGGCGTCATGAATCCCATCATCTCGGCAACCGAACTCGCGATTGAGCTCTCCTCGGAGCGCCCCCCGGTCCTCCTGGACGTGCGCTATCAGGTGGGCGGCCCGCCCGGCCGTCCGGCCTACGACACGGGGCACATCCCGGGCGCCGTGTACGTCGACCTCGACGCCGAGCTGGCGGGGCCGCCCGGTGCCGGGGGCCGGCACCCGCTGCCGGACGTGGCGGAGTTCGGCGCGGTGATGCGCAGGGCGGGCGTACGCGCCGACTCACGGGTCGTGACCTACGACGGCGGCCAGGGCTGGGCGGCCGCCCGGGCGTGGTGGCTGCTGCGCTGGGCGGGGCACCCGGACGTCCGGGTGCTGGACGGCGGCCTCGCGGCCTGGCGGGGCGAGTTGTCGACGGACACGCCCACGCCCGTGACCGGGGACTTCACGCCCGAGCCGGGCGCCCTGCCGTTGCTGGACGCGGACGGGGCGGCGGCGCTGGCCCGGACGGGCCTGTTGCTGGACGCGCGGGCGGGGGAGCGGTACCGGGGCGAGGTGGAGCCGATCGACAAGGTGGCCGGACACATTCCGGGCGCGGCCTCGGCGCCGACGACGGAGAACGTCGACGAGAGCGGCCGCTTCCTGCCGGCCGGGGCCCTGGCTGCCCGCTTCAAGGCCCTGGGCGCGACCGACGCCCCGGAGGTCGGCGTCTACTGCGGCTCGGGCGTCTCGGCCGCCCACGAGGTCCTGGCCCTGGAGATCGCGGGCATCCGGGCGGCGTTGTACGCGGGTTCCTGGTCCGAGTGGTCGTCCGACCCCACCCGCCCGGTCGCCAAGGGCGCCGCACGCGGCTGACCACCCGGGCCTGTGCCACCGGGAGCTGCGCCCGCACGGGCCGGGCCGGGCACCTGGTGGCCGGGCTTCCCGGCCGTCCGGGCCGTCCCGGCCGTCCGGCCGGACGCGGGCGCCCGGCCGGAGCAGGCGGTTACTCCTGCTTCTTGCGGCGCGTACCGAACACGATCTCGTCCCAGCTCGGGACCGCCGCCCGGCGGCCCGGGCGGACGCCGTCCGCCTCGGCCTGGCGGTCGGTCGTGCCCGTGAGGCGGTCACGGTGACCGCTCACCGCGCGGGGCATGAGGACGTCCGCGTACGCCGAGCCCGCGCCCGCAGAGGCGGCAGGGGCCGGGGGCTCCTCCGCGTCCGGTTCCTGGACCGGCTCGGTCACCGAGGGTTCGACAGCCGGGCGCTCGGGGACGACCATGTCGCCCCGGAAGCTCGGCACCGCCTCCAGCAGGCTGGTCAGGGAGTCGCGCTCGGGCTCCTCCTCCGGCTCGGGGGCGGGGACGGGCGCCGGGCGCTCGATCTGCCGGTCCAGGGCACGGTCCAGCGGGCGGTCGCGCGGGAGGCGCGCGATGCGCGGGACGAACGGGAAGCTCGGCTCCTGGACGGCCACCGCGTCGTCGGTCTCGCCGATCAGCGCGCGCGCCTCGTCGTCCACGGCCTGGACCAGCCGACGGGGCGGGTCGTACGTCCAGCTCGCCGAGTGCACCTCGCCGGCGACGCGGTAGACCAGCAGCACTTCCCATGTGCCGTCGTCCCGGCGCCAGGAGTCCCAGGCCACCGTGTCCTTGTCGGCGCCGCGCAGCAGCAGCCGCTCCTGCACCGCCTCGCCCAGCTGCGGACCGGTGTTCTCGCCGGGCCGGCGAACAGGCGTCTTGCGGGCCCGCTCGGCCATGAAGGCGCGTTCCGCGAGGACGGGACCCTCGAAGCGGCGTACGCGCTCGACGGGGATGCCGGCGAGCTGGGCGACCTCTTCGGCGGAGGCACCCGCGCGTATACGCGCCTGGATGTCGCGGGGGCGGAGGTGGCTCTCCACCTCGATCTCGATCTGGCCGAGGCGGGCACGGTCGTTGCGTACGGCGGCGCGCAATCGCTCGTCGATCGGAAGCGTGTACTCCGTGCTGTCAGCAGCCTTCAGCACCAGTCGTGTGCCGTCGTTGGAGACGGCCACGACACGCAGTTCGGGCATGGGGACCTCCCGGGTGGTGCCTGCCGACGTCACCTGCGTCGCTGCTTCCGCTAGTCGAGTGTGGCCTGCCCGGGTGCAGCCTGCCACAACCTTGCCGAGTTGCCCGGCGTGTCGGGCGTGGGCCCTGGAACGCCGTTATGGCACGGTTACCTATTTTGCAACGCAGGGTGACCGGTGTGGACACCCCGTGCAGCAGGCGGCCGTGCGGTGCTGCGGCGCCGCCGGAACGAGTGCCGCTTTCGGCCCCCTCCCGTTGGTCCCGGACACCCGAAAGGGATCGGGGCCCAGGGCTCGCCACAGTACTCCATTCGGGCCACCTGGGTGGACCGGCGCGCCGCCGAAGTTCTCCCCGCGTACGGCAGTTGACTTCCCTGACTGTGCGTCATACATGGCTTCCTTCACAGAATCCGCAGAAATGGAACTATTCGCTTCGCCCAAAGGTCTCTTCTCTGTGCATGCTGGGACAGATGGGTGAATCGATGTCGGAGATGGACGAGAAGGTGTACACGCGGAATAACGGAACAGAAGGGGTAAGGGGCAGGAGGAAGCGGTCGACCTGAACGCCGCCCAGGTCGCGGGCAGCGCGGTCGCGGCTGTCGTGGCCGCCAAACTGGCCGCCAAGATGGGCGTGTACGGCACCGTCCTGGGCGCGGGAGTCATCAGCGTCATCGCCACGTGCGGCAGTTCGGTCTTCCAGCACCTGTTCAAGAGCACGGGAGAGCGGGTACGCGGGGTCACGGTCCAAGCGGTCCGCCCGAAGGCCTCCCAGGTCCGTCCGGCGCGCCAGGCCGGTCACGCCGGTCAGGTGACTCAGGCCGGTCAGGCCGGCGGGCGGTTGCCGGGTGCCGGCGGAGGGTTCGGCGAGGCCACCACGTACGGCACCCGCGTCCGTGGCTGGAAACGTTCGGCGATCGCGGCGGTGCTGGTCTTCGGCGTGGCCATGACGGGCATCACCGCGTACGAGCTGATGACCGGGCAGGACTTCAGCGGGGGCAAGGGGACCACCATCAGTGGTGTCGTACGCGGCGGCGACTCCGGGCACCAGCCCTCCACCACCCCGTCACCCACTCACCAGGAACAGCACCAGGAACAGCACCAGGACGAGCGCCAGCAGCCGGAGCGGTCGCCGACGCCGGTGGCGCCCGGCACGGCACGGGACGGCGCCGCCGACACCTCGAGCCCCACGCCGGGTCCGGACAGCCCCACCGTCCCCACGCCGGACCCCAGTAGCCCGACGGCCCCCACGCCCACGCCGCCGCCCCCGACCCCGGTGCCCACTCCCACCCCGACGCCGTCCCCGGAAGGCTCGGCGGAGTGAGCGCACCCCGGGCGGACGGTCACTCGCCCAGCACTCGCCGCAAGTAGTCGTTGCCGAACACCCGCTCCGGGTCCAGGCGGTCACGCAGCGCGGTGAACTCGCCGAACCGCGGATAGGCCTCCGCGAAGTACGCCGCGTCCCGCGTGTGCAGCTTGCCCCAGTGCGGCCGGCCGCCATGCGCCGTCATGATCCGTTCCGCCGCCGTGAAGTACGACCGGTACGGCGTGCCCTTGTACATGTGCACCGCGATGTACGCGCTCTCCCGGCCCGACGCCGTGGAGAGCGTGATGTCGTCCGCGGGGGCCGTCCGCACCTCCACCGGGAAGCTGACGCGCAGCGGCGACCGGTCGACCATCGCCTTGAGTTCGCGCAGCGCGGCGATCGCCGCCTCCCTCGGAAGCGCGTACTCCATCTCCAGGAACCGCACCCGGCGCGGACTTGTGAAGACCTTGTAGGGAATGTCCGTGTACGTACGCGCGGACAGCGCGCGGCTGGAGACCTTCGCGATCGCGGGGACGGCCGAGGGCACCGCCCGGCCGATCGAGTTCACCACCTGGAAGAGCCCGTTGGAGAGGAATTCGTCCTCGATCCAGCCGCTGACCCGCCCGGGCGGTGCCGCCGGGCCCGCGCTGCGATTGTTGCGCTTGGTGCTGCAGTTGCCGGTGTGCGGGAACCAGTAGAACTCGAAGTGCTCGTTCTCCGCGTGCATCGCGTCGAATTCCGAGGTGACCCGGTCGAAGGTCATCGGCTCCTCGCGCGCGGTGAGCAGGAAGATCGGTTCCACCACGAAGGTGATGGCCGAGACGACCCCCAGCGCGCCCAGCCCGATCCGGGCGGCCGCGAAGACCTCGGGGTTCTCCTTCTCGGAGCAGGTCAGCACCCGGCCGTCCGCCGTGACCAGCTCGAGCTCCCGGATCTGCGCGGCGATTGACGCCGAGTCCCGGCCCGTCCCGTGCGTACCGGTGCTGGTGGCGCCCGCCACCGTCTGCTCCATGATGTCGCCCATGTTCGTGAGCGAGAGGCCCTCCCGCGCGAGGGCCGTGTTCAGCCGCTTCAAGGGGGTGCCGGACTCCACGGTCACGGTCAGCTCGCGCCGGTCGATCCGCCGGATGCCGGTCAGCAGATCCGGGCGGATCAGCACGCCGTCGGTGGCGGCGATGGACGTGAACGAATGACCCGTACCGACCGTCTTGACCCTCAGGCCCTCCTCGGCGGCGGTCCGCACCGTGTCCGCCAGCTCCTGGACCGAAGCGGGACGGGCTTCCCGGACGGGCCTGGCGGCCACGTTCCCCGCCCAGTTACGCCACGTGCTGCTGCTCCGGCTGTTCCGGGTCCTGCTCGCGCTGCTCACGCTGCCCCTGCCCCTCCTGCGTCGGCACCGGCCTGCGCAGCCGGCGGTACCCCAGGAACGCCACCACGGCCGCGAGCACTCCCGCGATGCCGGGCACCGCGTACCCCGCGGCCGCCCCGTGCGCGTCGACCACCCAGCCGGCGGCCGAGGAGCCGAGCGCCACGCCGACCGCGAGCCCGGTACCCGTCCAGGACATGCCCTCGGTCAGTTTGGTGCGCGGTACGTGGGCCTCGACGAGGGCCATGGTCGTCACCATCGTCGGCGCGATGGCAAGGCCCGCGACAAAGAGCGCCACGGCCAGGAACGGCAGGCTCCCGGCCAGTTGGAGGGGGATCATACTCACGGCCATCGCGCAGACACCCAGAACCCACCTGCGGGACGGTTCACCCTTGAGGTGGAGCAGGCCGAAGACCGCACCCGCCACACACGAGCCCAGCGCGTACACGGCGAGCACCAGGCTGGCCGCGGCCTTGTGGCCCTCCTCCTCGGCGAACGCCACCGTCACCACGTCCACCGCGCCGAAGATCGTGCCGGTGGCGACGAACGCGGCCACCAGCACCTGGAGGCCGGGGGACCGCAGCGCCGAGCCGCCGGTGTGCTGCTCGATCGGGTGCGGCACCGGCTCGGTGCCGCGCTGCGCGGTCAGCCACCACACACCGACCAGCAGGAAGAGGGCGGCCAGCAGCGGGCCCGCCTCGGGGAACCAGATGGTCGACAGCCCGATGGAGACGATCGGACCGAAGATGAAGCACACCTCGTCGATGATCGACTCGAAGGAGTACGCGGTGTGCAGCTCGCGCGCCGAGCCCTGGTAGATCGTCGCCCAGCGGGCGCGGGTCATCGCGCCGATGCTCGGCACACAGCCGGCCGCCGCCGAGAAGACGAACAGCGTCCACTCCGGCAGCCCCTGCTGGGCGCACACCAGCAGCCCCGCCACGGCCACCACCGTGATCAGGGTGGCCGGGCGCAGCACCCGCCGCTGGCCGTACCGGTCGACCATGCGCGAGACCTGCGGGCCGAGTACGGCGGCGGAGACGGCGAGCGTCGCGGAGAGCGCGCCGGCCAGTCCGTACCGGCCGGTGAGCTGCGAGACCATCGTGACGATGCCGATGCCCATCATGGCCAGCGGCATCCGGCCGAGGAAGCCTGCGGCGGAGAAACCCACGGTTCCGGGGGCGGAGAAGATCGCACGGTAGGGACTGGGCAAGGGGGTACTCCGGCCGGTGAGGCATGGGGCGCCTGGCGTAAGGCGTATGGGCAGCCTTCACAGGTTACGTCCGATTGGGTGACAGTGCACGGCGGTTTTCCGGCTGTCGGACCGTGGTGGCAGGATCGATCCCATGTCCGATGCCATGGCCGATCCCGTGTCCGACCCCGTGTCGGACCCCGTGTCCGATCAGCGCGATCCAGCCCCGTACGACGCCCTGCTGCTGCTCTCCTTCGGCGGGCCGGAGGGCCCCGACGACGTGGTCCCGTTCCTGGAGAACGTGACCCGGGGGCGGGGCATCCCCAAGGAACGCCTCAAGGAAGTGGGGCAGCACTACTTCCTCTTCGGCGGGGTCAGCCCGATCAACGACCAGAACCGCGCGCTGCTCGCCGCGCTGCGCAAGGACTTCGCGGACGCGGGCCTCGACCTGCCCGTGCACTGGGGAAACCGGAACTGGGCGCCGTACCTCACCGACACGCTGCGCGAGATGGTCGTCGACGGCCGTCGGCACATCGCCGTCCTCGCCACCAGCGCGTACGCCTCGTACTCCGGCTGCCGCCAGTACCGGGAGAACCTGGCGGACGCCCTCGCCACGCTGGAAGCGGAAGGGCTGCCGCTGCCCCGGGTCGACAAGCTGCGGCACTACTTCAACCACCCGGGGTTCGTCCGGCCCATGGTCGACGGCGTCCTGAGGTCACTGGCCGAGCTGGACGAGTCCGTCCGCGCGGGTGCCCACCTCGCCTTCACCACGCACTCCATCCCGACCTCCGCCGCCGACACCTCCGGCCCGGTCGAGGAGCACGGAGAGGGGGGCGCGTACGTCCGGCAGCACCTGGACGTCGCCCGGCTCATCGCGGAGGCCGTACGGGACGAGACGGGCGTCGAGCACCCCTGGGAGCTCGTCTACCAGTCCCGCAGCGGCGCCCCGCACATCCCGTGGCTGGAGCCCGACATCTGCGACCACCTGGAGGCCCTGCACGGCGCCGGGGCACCGGCGGTCGTCATGGTCCCGATCGGGTTCGTCTCGGACCACATGGAGGTCCTGTACGACCTGGACACCGAGGCGACCGCCAAGGCCGGCGAGCTGGGCCTCCCGGTGCGGAGGTCGGCGACCGTGGGCGACGACCCGCGCTTCGCGGCCGCCGTCCGCGACCTGGTCCTGGAGCGGGCGGCGGCCGAGCGGGGGACAGTGGTGGAGCGGTGCGCGCTGGGCGCCCTCGGCGCGTCGCACGACCTGTGCCCCATCGGCTGCTGCCCGGCCCGCGGCGAGCGGCCCGCGGCGGCCGGCGCCGACAGCCCGTACGCGTAAGGAGACGCTGTGACCGACTCGCGTGACCCGCTCCTGACCGAACTCCTGGAACTGGCCCTGGAGGCCGGGCGTCAGGCCGGTGCGCTGCTGCGCGACGGCCGCCCGGCCGACCTCGGCGTCGCGGCGACCAAGTCGAGCCCCATCGACGTCGTCACCGAGATGGACATCGCCGCCGAGAAGCTGATCACCGCCGTCCTCGCCGAGCACCGCCCGGACGACGGTCTCCTCGGCGAGGAGGGGGCCGAAACGGAGGGCGTCAGCGGTGTCCGCTGGGTCGTCGACCCCCTGGACGGTACGGTCAACTACCTCTACGGCCTGCCGACCTGGGCGGTGTCCATCGCCGCCGAGCGGGCCGGCGAGACCGTCGTCGGGGTCGTCGTGGCCCCGATGCGCGGGGAGACGTTCCGCGCGGTGCTCGGCGGCGGCGCGTTCCTGAACGACCGGCCCATCCGCTGCCGGCCCGCCCCGCCGCTGGACCAGGCCCTGGTCTCCACGGGCTTCAACTACGTGTCCGAGGTCCGCGCCCACCAGGCCGACGTGGCGCAGCGCCTGATCCCGCGACTGCGGGACATCCGGCGCGGCGGCTCCGCCGCGATCGACCTGTGCGACGTGGCCGCGGGCCGCCTGGACGGGTACTACGAGCGCGGGCTCAGCCCCTGGGACCTGGCGGCCGGGGCCCTGATCGCCCGGGAAGCCGGCGCCCTGACCGGCGGCCGCCCCGGCACGCCCCCGTCGGGCACCCTGACGGTGGCGGCGCCTCCGGGCGTCTTCGAACCGCTACAGGCCCTGCTGGACGACTTCGGCGCCTGGCACGACTGACGGGCGACGCCGAGCACCCGGCCCGTCCGCCACGGGCGGATCGTGGGGCGACGCGTCCCCCTGTGGCAGCCCCCGGGGCGACGCGTCCGCCCCCGGGGGCTGCACGGGGCCATGGCGGCCCGGACATGCAAAGGGCCCCGGCCTTCCGCAGGGATCCGCAGGAAGGCCGGGGCCGCGCGCCGTGCGAGTCAGGCGATCGCGGTGGTGATCTCCACGCCGTGTTCCGCCGCGAGGCGGTGCAGGTCGTCGAGCTCAGCCTGCTCGACGTCGGCCAGGAAGTCGTCTCCCGTCTCGCGAGCCCGTGTGAGGTCGGTCTCCGTGGCCCTTATGCGCTGCAGCAGTCCTGCGGTGAAAGCGTCCATCGTGCGCCCCCTCGTCATGGGTCGGTGGCACGGGGGTGTGCCGAGGGTTGTCGGTCGATCACGCACTGCACCTCTGGGGGACAGAGCGTTGTGTGGCGCGCCACATACGGGGCGTGATCTCGGGTGTGCAGTCGTCCTCCCCAGAGGCTTCCTCACGGAAACCTCAACTCCGCCGTGAATCCGGCTGATTCCCGTATCGCTTCACGTGCGTACCGGGCGGTCCCTAAGCGGCCGCAGGTCGCCTTACAGCCGGTTTACGCGCGTACGGGGCAGGATGGATACGCACAGTCAGTGTGGAAGACCTGCCCGGAACCGGGCTCGGAGGAAGGAACAACGCCGTGCGCGTACTCGTCGTCGAGGACGAGCAGCTGCTCGCCGATGCGGTGGCCACCGGACTGCGCCGGGAGGCCATGGCCGTCGACGTCGTGTACGACGGGGCGGCCGCCCTGGAGCGCATCGGGGTCAACGACTACGACGTCATCGTCCTCGACCGCGACCTGCCGCTCGTCCACGGGGACGACGTCTGTCGCAAGATCGTCGACCTGGGCATGCCCACCCGCGTCCTGATGCTCACCGCCTCCGGCGACGTCAGCGACCGTGTGGAGGGCCTGGAGATCGGCGCCGACGACTACCTGCCCAAACCCTTCGCGTTCAGTGAGCTCACCGCCCGGGTGCGGGCGCTGGGCCGGCGTACGACGGTCCCGCTGCCGCCCGTGCTGGAGAGGGCCGGGATCAAGCTCGACCCGAACCGGCGCGAGGTGTTCCGGGACGGCAAGGAGATCCAGCTGGCGCCCAAGGAGTTCGCGGTCCTGGAGGTCCTGATGCGCAGCGAGGGCGCGGTCGTCTCGGCGGAGCAGCTGCTGGAGAAGGCCTGGGACGAGAACACCGACCCCTTCACCAACGTCGTACGCGTCACGGTGATGACCCTCCGTCGCAAGCTGGGCGAACCGCCGGTGATCGTCACCGTGCCGGGCTCCGGTTACCGGATCTGACCCCCGTGGCCGCCACCCCCGCGCCCCCACAAGCGCCCCCGAAACCGACCTGGGACCCCAGGGAGCCCGTCCGCCCCTGGCTGCGTCCGACGATCCGCATACGGCTCACGCTGCTCTACGGCGGGATGTTCCTGATCGCCGGCATCCTGCTGCTGTCGATCATCTACCTGCTGGCGGCCCAGGCCCTCCACATCGGCAGCGAACTCCCGTTCAAGATCGTCAACGGCCAGGTGACGAGCAACGTCTGCAACTTCCCCGTCGAGGCCGGGCCCGACGAGTTCAACCGGGCGATGAACGCCTGCGTCAACGAACAGCGCCAGCACGCCCTGGACGACCTGCTGCGCCGTTCGCTGTTCGCCCTCCTGGGGCTGAGCGTCATCGCCTTCGCCTTCGGTTACGCCATGGCGGGCCGCGTCCTGTCGCCGCTGGGCCGGATCACCCGGACCGCCCGCAATGTGGCCGGCACGGACCTCTCCCGCCGGATCGAGCTGGACGGCCCGGACGACGAGCTCAAGGAGCTGGCGGACACCTTCGACGACATGCTGGACCGGCTGGAGCGGGCGTTCACCGCGCAGCAGCGGTTCGTCGCCAACGCCTCGCACGAGCTGCGTACGCCACTGGCGATCAACCGCACCCTGCTGGAGGTGCACCTCTCCGACCCCGGGGCGCCCGTGGAGCTCCAGCAGCTGGGCAAGACGCTGCTGGCCACCAACGAGCGCAGCGAGCAGCTCGTGGAGGGCCTGCTGCTGCTGGCCCGGAGCGACAACGAGATCGTGGAGCGCAAGCCCGTGGACCTGGCGGAGGTCGCCTCCCGGGCCATCGACCAGACCCGGGCCGAGGCCGAGGCGAAGGGCGTGGAGATCCGTGGCGAGCGGGCTCCCGTCGTCGTCCAGGGCAATGGCGTCCTGCTGGAACGAATCGCCCTGAACCTGGTGCAGAACGCCGTGCGCTACAACGTGGACGACGGCTGGGTGGAGGTCACCACCGATGCGCAGCCGGGCCAGGCGGTGCTCGTGGTGGCGAACACGGGTCCGGTGGTTCCGGCGTACGAGATCGACAATCTTTTCGAGCCGTTCCGGCGGCTCCGGCAGGAGCGCACCGGCAGCGACAAGGGCGTCGGACTGGGGCTTTCCATCGCCCGGTCGGTCGCGCGGGCTCACGGGGGCCGTATCATCGCGGAGCCCCGCGAGGGCGGCGGCCTCGTCATGCGCGTCACGCTTCCGGCGTGACACGCCGGTCGAGCCGTCCATGGTGTTCGCTTTGCGCGGAATTTTCGTGACCCGTTCACGCGAGTTCCGTGTGTGATCGATCACAAGGGACCCTTTCCGGTCATCTACTCTCCGTGATCAAGAATCCCTCCGGAAAACCCGGAAAAGTCCGGGTTTCCGGGGGGTGGGATCACGGGAAGTACACGGGGTGGCGCCTCCAGGGCGCGGCTTCCGGACCGTGTACGGTCCCGTTCGCCATCCAAACCTGATCACTCTCGAGGGGTCCGGTTGGGTGTCGATTGAGTAACAGACCTTGATGTGAGGCAAAATCTCCGCCTCAGGTCGGGCACAAGTCCGGCCTCTCACGCGTTACGTGCGCTGGAGACACCGCAACCACCCAGAGGGGGAGAGCGACATGGCAACGGATTACGACACCCCACGCAAGACCGACGACGACGTCGACTCGGACAGCCTTGAAGAGCTCAAGGCCCGGCGCAACGACAAGTCGACCTCGACCGTCGACGTCGACGAGTTCGAGGCGGCGGAGGGTCTGGAACTGCCCGGCGCCGACCTCTCGAACGAGGAGCTGGCCGTCCGTGTGCTGCCCAAGCAGGCGGACGAGTTCACCTGCATGAGCTGCTTCCTGGTCCACCACCGCAGCCAGCTGGCCCGCGAGAAGAACGGTCAGCCGATCTGCCGAGACTGCGACTGAGGTCGGTCGGCCGTGGCAGGCGACACCCCGTCTCGGAAGCGACGCTTCCGGCTCCACAGGAAGCCGGAGGCGTACCAGGGCGGCACAGACCCGGCACCAGGCGCACAGGACGCGCCCGCCGAGCACTCCGCCCTCCTGCCCTCCCCCGGTGCGCGTGACGACGAGCGAGGCCCCTCGGCCTCGCTCGAGGCGGCCGGAAGGGCGGGGGCGCCGGCCGACCGGACCGCGCCGTCCGGTACGCCCGCCAGGGCGCGGCGTCTCGACGCCGTCCGGCGCGGCGTACTCAAGGGCCGCGAAGGCGCCAGGGCGGGCATCGCCCACCTCGCCGACCGGCTCATCGAGAACGCCCCGCGCGTTCCCGTCCGGGACCTGGCCACCTTGCGCAGGCAGTTTCCGGGCCTGACACCCGAGCAGCTCGCGGACAAGCTGATCGCGGGCGCCGCCAATGCCACCTCCACCGTGGGCGCCGGTGTCGGCGCGGCCGCCATGCTGCCCGTACCGCCCGCGATGCCGGCCGAGCTCGCCGCCGAGATCACGGGCGTCGCGGCGATCGAGCTGAAGCTCATCGCCGAGCTCCACGAGGTCTACGGCCAGCGGCCCCCGGGCAACCGCAAAGAGCGGGCGACGGCATACCTCACCTCCTGGACGGAGGAGCGCGGTATCGACGTCACCAAGCCCGCCACCTTCAACGCCGCTCTCGGCGGCCGTATGAAGCGCGAACTGCGCCAGCAGATCATGAAGCGCATGGTGCGCAACCTGCCGAACCTGATGCCGTTCATGGTCGGAGCCGCCGTCGGCGCCGTCATGAACCGGCGCGACACCAAAAAGCTCGCCGAGCGCATCCGCGAGGACCTCCGCCGCCGTCAGGTGCCCTGGGACGCGCTACCCGCGCTGCCCCCGCTGGACCAGCCGGACAACCCCAAGGAGATCGGCTTCTAGCCCCCTCCAGGACCCCGGACCAGGACGCTGGGCCCGCGCAGGACCCCAGGCCGCAGCCAGGACCCTAGGCCTGCGCCCGTACCGCGCTCAGCGCCGCCGCCAGGGCCTCCGGGTCCCGGGTGGACAGGTACACGTACGGCGTCGGATCGGCCGGGTCCGTGACCTCGACGCGCACCGCCGCCGGGATGTAGCCGCGCATCAGCATGAAGGCGCGCGTGTCCGCCTTGTACGTCCGCCAGGCGCGCGCCTCCTCGGCGTCCAGCACCTCCGGCTCGCCCAGCGCCGACACCGGGATCCGGGCGTCCCCCGCGACCAGCGAGCCCGCCACCACGCGGATGCGGGCCGAGCCGTACGAACTGACCGCCATCGACGCGAGCGCCCCCGCGAGGATCAGGCCGCCCAGCAGGGGCAGCGTGCCCAGCGGCAGCATGATCAGCCCGCCCGAGACACCCAGCAGGGCGGCCAGCAGCCACCAGGAGCGGGGGGCGGTGAGACGCTCGTCGTACTGCGGGGCGGAGGCCGGGACGGAGGCCGCTGCGGAAGGCTGCATACACCCAAGCTTGGCACGGCGCGACCGGTGGTCCGCCGCGCGGGTAAGGTCTCCCGCTGTGAGCACTGCACTGACGCCCCCGGCCGATGCCATACCGCCGGTACGGCACCCCGACGCGCCCGCCCCGGGCGAGCTCCTGGGCGCCCACTACGAGCACTGCTTCGGCTGCGGCGGCGGGCAGCCCCACGGGCTGCACCTGGAGGCGCGGGCCGGCGAGGGCGTGACGATCACGGCCGAGTTCACGGTCACGACCGACCACCAGGGCGCCCCGGGCCTGGCGCACGGCGGCATCCTCGCCACCGCGCTCGACGAGACGCTCGGCTCGCTGAACTGGCTGCTGCGGGTCATCGCGGTGACCGGCCGGCTGGAGACCGACTTCGTGCGCCCGGTGCCCGTCGGCACGGTGCTGCACCTCCAGGCCGAGGTCACCGCCGTACACGGCCGGAAGATCTACTGCACGGCGACCGGCAGGATCGGCGGCCCCGAGGGGCCCGTGGCGGTCCGCGCCGACGCCCTCTTCATCGAGGTCAAGGTCGATCACTTCATCGACAACGGCCGCCCGGAGGAAATCCAGGCGGCGATGGCCGACCCCGACCAGGTCCGGCGCGCCCGCGCCTTCGAGGTGAACCCCTGATGCGTAACCCTGTCGACGTCCTGATCCGCCGCGTGGACCCGGAGGTGCCGATTCCGTCGTACGGGCACCCGGGCGACGCGGGCGCCGATCTCGTCACCACCGAGGCCGCCGAACTGGCCCCCGGCGAGCGCGCGGTCCTGCCCACCGGGGTGTCCATCGCACTGCCCGACGGGTACGCCGCCTTCGTGCACCCGCGTTCGGGGCTCGCAGCTCGTTGCGGAGTGGCTCTTGTGAATGCCCCAGGGACGGTGGATGCCGGGTACCGTGGAGAGATCAAGGTGATCGTGGTCAACCTGGACCCGCGCGAGAGCGTCCGGTTCGAACGGTTCGACCGGATCGCCCAACTGGTCGTTCAGCAAGTCGAGAAGGTCCGTTTCCACGAGGTGGCGGAGCTTCCCGGCTCGGCGCGGGCCGAGGGGGGCTTCGGGTCCACCGGCGGTCATGCCGCCACGGAGGGCTGGACGGGTGGGAATCGATACGCTTCGGTCGTATCCGACCGGGAAGGACAGTGACGTGTTCGGACGTCGCAAGAAGAGCGGTGCCGCTGCCGACGCAGCGGGCGAGGCCGAGCAGGTCGTCGACGAGGTCGGCACTGACGACGCGGCGGACAGCGAGCCGCGCCGGGTGAACCTCCCGCCGGCACCCCGGCCCGACGGGCCCTGGGACGTCTCCGAGGTCTCCAGGCCCGAGGAGGGCCGGGTGGACCTGGGAGGCATGTTCGTGCCCGGAGTCGAGGGCATGGAGCTGCGCGTGGAGGTCGCGGGCGACGCGATCGTCGCGGCGACGGTGGTGCTGCGCGACAGCGCCATCCAGCTGCAGGCGTTCGCCGCCCCCAAGAAAGAGGGCATCTGGGGCGAGGTCCGCGAGGAGATCGCCTCCGGCATCACGCAGCAGGGCGGTGTCATCGACGAGGTCGAGGGCCCGCTCGGCTGGGAGCTGCGGGCCCAGGTGCCGGTCAAGCTGCCGGACGGCACCGGCGGTGTGCAGCTGGTGCGCTTCGTCGGCGTGGACGGCCCCCGCTGGTTCCTGCGCGGGGTCATCTCCGGGCAGGGCGCGGTGCAGCCGGAGGCCGCCGGTCTGCTGGAGCAGATCTTCCGGGACACCGTCGTGGTACGTGGCGAGGGCCCGATGGCCCCGCGCGACCCGATCGTCCTGAAGCTGCCGAACGACGCTCAGATGGTGCCCGAGGGCGTTCAGCAGGAGGACCAGGAGACGTCGCGGTTCTCGGGCGGCATGGGACACCTGCAGCGGGGCCCGGAGATCACCGAGGTCCGCTGAGCCGGCGCCCTACGCCTGACGCATACGGACGGTGGGCCGTATCCCGTACTTCGCGGGATCCGGCCCACCGCGTTTTCCCGTGTGACGCGGGAGCGGTTGTCCACAGGGGCACGCGGACGGTTGTCCACAGGCCGTTGCCGCGCTGATCCGGTCCCCACATACTGAACGCGCACAGTGACGGGGGGAGAACCGATGTCCGAGCAGCACAGTGGGGAAGTCGCCGCCACGGCAGTCGCCGACGGCCCTGCGCCCATGGTGCGCGTGGAGAACGTGCACCGGTCGCACGGGACGGGTGCCGCCGCCGTCCACGCGCTGCGGGGGGTCTCCTTCGAGATACCGCACGGCGAGCTCGTCGCCCTCAAGGGCCGCTCGGGGTCCGGCAAGACCACGCTGCTCAACCTGGTCGGTGGTCTGGACACGCCCGACCAGGGCCGGATCACCATCGACGGCACGGACCTCGCCGACCTCGGTGAGAAAGGTCTGCTGGAGCTGCGCCGCGACCGGATCGGATTCGTCTTCCAGACGTTCGGACTGATCCCGATCCTGACGGCCGCCGAGAACGTCGGCGTACCGCTGCGGCTGCGCAAGGCCGATCCGCGCGAGCGCGAGGAGCGCGTCGAGCTGCTGCTCGCCCTCGTCGGCCTCACCGACCACGCGGCGCAGCGCCCCGGAGAGCTGTCCGGCGGCCAGCAGCAGCGCGTCGCGATAGCCCGTGCCCTGGCCAACAAGCCCACCCTGCTGATAGCCGACGAGCCGACCGGCCAGCTCGACGCCGAGACCGGCCTCGCGGTGATGGAGCTGCTGCGTGCCGTCGTCCGCAGCGAGGGCGTCACCGCCCTGGTGGCCACCCACGACGCCCAGCTCCTGGGCCTGGCGGACCGGGTCCTGGAGCTGAGCGACGGCGAGCTGACCGAGCACTGAACCACACCGGTCCCGTCCGGGCGTGCCTGTATCAGAATCCCGTCAAGACGCCCGGGAACCGACCTCCCCGTCCGGTTTGCCCGTGCCCCTGGTCGTAAGGTCTACGCACAAGCAGTCGAACGAACAATCACGACAATGGGGCCATGGGACGCGGCAAGCTTCGGATCTACCTCGGTGCGGCACCGGGCGTCGGCAAGACGTACGCCATGCTCTCCGAGGCGCACCGCCGCGTCGAGCGCGGTACCGACTGCGCCGTCGCCTTCGTCGAGCACCACGACCGCCCCCGTACGGAAGTGATGGTGCACGGCCTCGAACAGATACCGCGGCGGACCATCGAGCACCGGGGCGCGACCTTCACCGAGATGGACGTCGACGCGGTGCTGGAGCGCCGGCCGGCGGTCGCCCTGGTGGACGAGCTCGCCCATACCAACGTGCCCGGCTCGCGCAACGCCAAGCGCTGGCAGGACGTCGAGGAACTGCTCGCCGCCGGCATCGACGTCATTTCCACGGTCAACATCCAGCACCTGGAGTCGCTCGGCGACGTCGTCGAGTCCATAACCGGCGTACGACAGCAGGAGACCGTGCCCGACGAGGTCGTCCGGCGCGCCGACCAGATCGAGCTGGTCGACATGTCGCCCCAGGCGCTGCGCCGCCGCATGGCCCACGGCAACATCTACAAGCCGGACAAGGTCGACGCCGCCCTCTCCAACTACTTCCGTCCCGGCAACCTCACCGCCCTGCGCGAGCTGGCCCTGCTGTGGACCGCCGACCGGGTCGACGAGTACCTCCAGCAGTACCGCGGCGAGCACAACATCCGCACCACCTGGCAGGCCCGCGAGCGGATCGTCGTCGGCCTCACCGGCGGACCCGAGGGCCGCACCTTGATCCGCCGCGCCTCGCGGATGGCCGCCAAGGGCTCGGGCAGCGAGATCCTCGCCGTCTACATCGCCCGCAGCGACGGCCTGACGTCCGCGTCCCCCAAGGAACTGGCCGTCCAGCGCACCCTCGTCGAGGACCTCGGCGGCTCCTTCCACCACGTCATAGGCGACGACATCCCCTCGGCGCTGCTGGAGTTCGCCCGTGGCGTCAACGCCACCCAGATCGTCCTCGGCTCCAGCCGCCGCAAGACCTGGCAGTACGTGTTCGGGCCCGGCGTGGGCGCCACCGTCGCCCGTGACTCGGGGCCCGACCTGGACGTCCACATCGTCACCCACGAGGAGGTCGCCAGGGGCCGGGGTCTGCCCGTCGCGCGCGGCGCCCGCCTCGGCCGCTCCCGGATCATCTGGGGCTGGGTGACCGGCGTCGCCGGCCCCGCCCTGCTCACCCTGCTGCTCACCCACGTCGACGCGGACCTCGGCATCGCCAACAACATGCTGCTGTTCCTGTCCCTGACCGTGGCGTCCGCGCTGCTCGGCGGCCTGGTCCCGTCCCTGGCGTCGGCCGCCTTCGGCTCCCTCCTGCTCAACTGGTTCTTCGCCCCGCCCCTGTACCGGTTCACGATCGCCGACCCCCGGAACATCGTCGCGATCGCCGTCTTCTTCGGGGTCGCCGTCTCGGTCGCCTCCGTCGTGGACCTGGCCGCCCGCCGCACCCACCAAGCCGCCCGGCTGCGCGCCGAGTCCGAGGTGCTGTCCTTCCTCGCCGGCAGCGTGCTGCGCGGGGAAACCGCCCTCGACGCCCTGCTGGAACGGGTCCGCGAGACGTTCTCCATGGAGTCCGTGGCGCTCCTGGAGCGCGAGAACGACGTCGAGCCGTGGACCTGCGCGGGCAGCGTCGGGCGGCGGCCCGTGGCGCGCCCCGAGGACGCGGACGTCGACATGCCCGTCGGCGACCACATGGCGCTCGCCCTGTCGGGCCGCGTCCTGCCCGCCGAGGACCGCCGGGTGCTGGGCGCCTTCGCCGCGCAGGCCGCCGTCGTACTGGACCGCCAGCGGCTGGTCGGCGAGGCCGAGGAGGCCCGCAAGCTCGCCGAGGGCAACAAGATCCGTACGTCGCTGCTCGCGGCCGTCAGCCATGACCTCCGTACCCCCCTCGCGGGCATCAAGGCGGCCGTGTCGTCGCTGCGGTCCGACGACGTGGAGTGGTCCGAGGAGGACCGGGCCGAGCTCCTCGAAGGCATCGAGGCGGGCGCCGACCGGCTCGACCACCTGGTCGGCAACCTCCTCGACATGTCCCGCCTCCAGACCGGCACGGTCACGCCGCTCATCCGGGCCATCGACCTCGACGAGGTCGTGCCCATGGCGCTCGGCGGTGTGCCCGACGGCAGCGCCGAGCTCGACATCCCCGAGAGCCTCCCGATGGTCGAGGTCGACAAGGGCCTGCTGGAGCGGGCCGTCGCCAATGTCGTGGAGAACGCCGTCAAGTACAGCCCGGCCGCCGCACCGGTCCTGGTGTCGGCCAGCGCCATGGCCGACCGCGTCGAGCTACGGGTCGTGGACCGCGGCACCGGAGTGCCCGACGAGGCCAAGGACCGCATCTTCGCCCCCTTCCAGCGCCACGGCGACGCCCCGCGCGGCGCCGGAGTGGGGCTCGGCCTCGCCGTCGCGCGCGGGTTCGTGGAGGCGATGGGCGGCACCATCACGGCCGAGGACACACCCGGCGGCGGCCTCACGATGGTCCTCACGCTCAAGGCGGCCACCCCGGCCGCCGCTCCCACCGCCCCCCAAGTCCCCTCGCTGGAGAAAGCAGGCCCCACATGACGCGGGTGCTCGTGGTCGACGACGAGCCGCAGATCGTACGCGCCCTCGTGATCAACCTGAGGGCACGGAAGTACGAGGTCGACGCGGCCCCCGATGGCGCCACCGCGCTCGAACTGGCCGCCGGCCGCCATCCGGACGTCGTCATCCTCGACCTCGGCCTGCCCGACATGGACGGCGTCGAGGTGATCAAGGGCCTGCGCGGCTGGACCCGCGTACCGATCCTGGTCCTCTCCGCCCGCCAGACCTCCGACGAGAAGGTCGAGGCCCTGGACGCCGGCGCCGACGACTACGTCACCAAGCCCTTCGGCATGGACGAGCTGCTCGCCCGGCTGCGCGCCGCCGTGCGCCGGGCCGAACCCGTGGGCGGCGACGACGGCACGGTCGTGGTCGAGACCGCCGGCTTCACCGTCGACCTCGCGGCGAAGAAGGTGCAGCGCGACGGACGGGACGTCCGGCTGACCCCCACGGAGTGGCACCTGCTGGAAGTACTCGTACGCAACCGCGGCCGGCTCGTCAGCCAGAAGCAGCTGCTCCAGGAGGTGTGGGGGCCGTCGTACGGCACCGAGACCAACTACCTGCGGGTGTACATGGCCCAGCTGCGCCGGAAGCTGGAGGCGGACCCCTCGCACCCCAAGCACTTCATCACCGAACCCGGTATGGGATACCGGTTCGAGCGCTGATTCCCCCGACAGTGGGGGCCGGTACGCTTTCTGTATGAGTGCAGCACCGCGAACCGAGAAGCAGACCGGCCGCTTCCGCCGGATGCTCGACCGGCTGTCCAGCTCCCAGGGGGAACTCGAGTCGGAGGAGCTGCGGGAGGACACGCAGGCTTCGGGGTGCATCCGTATCTCGGACTGCGACGACCGGCAGATCGTCAAGGTGACTGGTACCTTGCGGACGGTCACCCTGCGCCCGCGGGCCGGTGTGCCCGCACTGGAGGCGGAGCTCTTCGACGGCACGGCCCCGCTGGACGTGGTGTGGCTGGGCCGGCGTTCCATCGCGGGCATAGAACCGGGGCGCAAGCTCATCGCCTCCGGCCGGATCTCCATGAGCCACGGCCGCAGGGTCCTCTTCAATCCCAAATACGAACTCCGACCGCTCGGACAGGAGTAGCCGGTGACGTCACTCGACAAGCCGACCACCACCGACCAGGACGCCACCCGGGGCCCCGACCCCCAGGGCGCCCACGACTCGAAGGCCGTGACGGAAGCGGCCCTGTTCGACGCCTTCGGCGGAGTGCGCGGCATGGTGGAGACAGTCCTCCCCGGCCTCCTCTTCGTCACCATCTACACGATCAACAAGGACCTGCACCTGTCGGCCATCGCGGCGCTGGGCGTGTCCCTGCTGATGGTCGTGGTCCGCCTGGTCCGCCGCGACACCATGAAGCACGCCTTCAGCGGCGTCTTCGGTGTCGCCTTCGGCGTGGTCTTCGCGATGATGACCGGAAACGCCAAGGACTTCTACCTGCCGGGCATGCTCTACACGCTGGGCCTGGGCGTCGCGTACATCGCCACCACGCTGGCGGGGGTCCCGCTGATCGGTCTGATCCTCGGCCCGGTCTTCAAGGAGAACCTCTCCTGGCGCACCCGCAACCCCGGCCGCAAGAAGGCGTACGCCAAGGCCAGCTGGGCGTGGGGCCTGATCCTGCTCGCCAAGTGCGCGATCCTCTTCCCGCTGTACTGGTGGGCGGACACCACCCAGCTCGGATGGGTGCTGGTCACCCTGAAGATCCCGCCGTTCCTGCTCGCGGTGTACCTGACGTGGGTGTTCCTGGCGAAGGCGCCGCCGCCGATCGACGTGTTCGCGGAGATGGAGGCGGAGGAGCGCGCCGAGAAGGAACGCAAGGCCGCCGCAGCCGCGTCCCAGGCCGCCCAGCCCCACCCCCACCACGGCGAGGCCTGACCCCGGCGCGCCCCGTCGCCCCGGCGGCGGCCCGGCGCTCGGGGCCGTCGGCGGCCCGCACGTCTCTCCGGCGGTCGCACGCTTTCGCACCGCCCCGGCGGCGGCCCCCGCCCGCACCCGGGCGGCGACCCGCGGGGACCGGGCTACCGAGGCACCGGGGAGCCGGAAACGTACGACGAGGGGCTCGGGACCATGTGCGGTCCCGAGCCCCTCGTCGCACTCAGCCGACGGCACACTCAGCCGGTGGCGTCCTCGCGGCGCACCGAGAGCAGGTCCTCCAGCTGTTCCTCCCGTGCCTGGGCCGCCACGAAGAGCAGCTCGTCGCCCGCCTCCAGGGTCTCCTCCGCGCTCGGCGTCAGGACGCGCGAACCACGGATGATCGTCACCAGCGAGGTGTCCTGCGGCCAGGCCACGTCGCCCACGGACGTACCGGCCATCGCCGACTCCGGCGGGAGCGTCAGCTCCACGAGGTTGGCGTCGCCGTGGCTGAAGCGCAGCAGCCGGACCAGGTCGCCGACGCTCACCGCCTCCTCCACCAGCGCCGACATCAGGCGCGGCGTGGAGACCGCGACGTCGACGCCCCACGCCTCGTTGAACAGCCACTCGTTCTTGGGGTTGTTGACCCGGGCGACCACCCGCGGCACCCCGTACTCGGTCTTCGCGAGCAGCGAGACGACCAGGTTCACCTTGTCGTCGCCGGTCGCCGCGATGACGACGTTGCAGCGCTGCAGCGCGGCCTCGTCCAGCGAGGTGATCTCGCACGCGTCGGCCAGCAGCCACTCCGCCTGCGGCACCCGCTCCACCGAGATCGCGGTGGGTGCCTTGTCGATGAGGAGCACCTCGTGCCCGTTCTCCAGCAGCTCACCCGCGATGGAGCGGCCCACCGCACCGGCGCCCGCAATAGCGACCCGCATCAGTGACCGCCCTCCTCAGGGCCTTCGGCGAACGCCGCCTCGACCTTCTCGATCTCGTCCGTCCGCATCATCACGTGCACCAGGTCGCCCTCCTGCAGCACCGTCTGCGACGTCGGCAGGATCGCCTCGCCCAACCGGGTGAGGAAGGCCACGCGTACGCCGGTCTCCTCCTGGAGCCGGCTCACCTTGTGCCCGATCCACGACGGGGACGTGTGGACCTCGGCGAGCTGGACGACGCCACTCGGGTCCCGCCACAGCGGCTCGGCGCCCGACGGCAGCAGCCGCCGCAGCATCTGGTCGGCGGTCCAGCGCACGGTGGCGACCGTCGGGATGCCCAGCCGCTGGTACACCTCGGCGCGCCGGGGGTCGTAGATCCGGGCGGCGACGTTCTCGATGCCGAACATCTCGCGGGCGACCCGCGCCGCGATGATGTTGGAGTTGTCGCCGCTGCTCACCGCGGCGAACGCCCCGGCCTCCTCGATCCCCGCCTCACGCAGGGTGTCCTGGTCGAACCCGACGCCGGTGACGCGCCGCCCGCCGAAGCCGGAACCCAGCCGTCGGAAAGCCGTCGGGTCCTGGTCGACGACCGCGACCGTGTGGCCCTGCCGTTCCAGGGTCTGCGCGAGTGCGGCTCCCACTCGCCCGCAGCCCATGATGACGATGTGCACGTCCGCTTACCCCGCACTCCTGGTCATCTTGCTGACCTGCGAAAACACCCTGCTCACTCTTCTCTCTCAGCCTGCGTGCGGTGTTGCCCGATGATGAGCTTATGCCGCCACCGCGCTCCTGCCCTCATCCGAGGGCCGCCGACGCGTCGGCAGCCTCTTCAGGCCACTCACCGGCACCCAACCCTCCGTCAAGGACGTGACAGCCGTCCGCTCGGTTGCGGCCGAAACCCACCCACGGTGGCACGCGTCACAGCATTCTGTGCCGTCCGCGTTAAGGGAACGCAAGTTTCCGCGGGAAGCAGGGGTGGTGGGTGGGCGGGTCTCTTTTCGAGCGCTTACGATCCTCTGCGTGTCCAAACTGACCGACGTGCCCAAACGGATCCTGATCGGCCGGGCGCTGCGCAGCGACAGGCTGGGAGAAACTCTCCTCCCCAAACGCATCGCACTCCCCGTCTTCGCATCCGACCCGCTTTCCTCGGTGGCGTACGCACCGGGAGAAGTCCTGCTGGTCCTCTCCATCGCGGGTGTGTCGGCGTACCACTTCAGCCCGTGGATCGCGGCCGCCGTCGTGGTGCTGATGTTCACGGTCGTCGCCTCGTACCGCCAGAACGTCCACGCCTATCCCAGCGGCGGCGGGGACTACGAGGTCGCCAACACCAACCTCGGTCCGAAGGCCGGTCTGACCGTCGCCAGCGCCCTCCTCGTCGACTATGTGCTCACCGTGGCCGTCTCCATCTCCTCCGGAGTGGAGAACCTCGGTTCGGCCATTCCCTTCGTCGTCGAGCACAAGGTCTTCTCCGCCATAGCGATAATCCTGCTCCTCACCCTGATGAACCTCCGGGGTGTGAAGGAATCAGGGAAGCTCTTCGCGATTCCCACGTATGTCTTTGTCGCCGGCGTCTTCATCATGATCGCGTGGGGTGCGTTCAAGGGAATCGTCCTCGACGACACCATGAAGGCCCCGACGGCCGACTTCGAGATCCGGGCCGAGCACCAGGGCCTCGCCGGATTCGCGCTCGTGTTCCTGTTGCTGCGCGCCTTCTCCTCCGGCTGTGCCGCGCTCACCGGCGTCGAGGCGATCAGCAACGGCGTACCCGCCTTCCGCAAGCCCAAGAGCAGGAACGCCGCCACCACCCTCGCCCTGATGGGCGGCCTGGCCGTCACCATGTTCTGCGGCATCATCGGCCTGGCCATGGCCACCGACGTGAAGATGGCCGAGCAGCCCGCCCACGACCTGATCCGCGACGGCGTGCCGGTCGGCGAGGACTACGTACAGAACCCGGTGATCTCCCAGGTCGCGGCCGCCGTCTTCGGCGACGGCACGTTCTTCTTCATCCTGCTCGCCGCGGCCACCGCGCTCGTCCTGTTCCTGGCGGCGAACACCGCGTACAACGGATTCCCGCTCCTCGGCTCGATCCTCGCCCAGGACCGCTACCTGCCGCGCCAGCTGCACACACGCGGCGACCGGCTCGCGTTCTCCAACGGCATCGTGCTCCTCGCCGGCGCCGCCATGCTGCTGGTGTGGCTGTACGGCGCGGACTCCACCAAGCTGATCCAGCTCTACATCGTCGGCGTCTTCGTCTCGTTCACGCTCAGCCAGACCGGCATGGTGCGGCACTGGAACCGCCACCTGAAGACCGAGCGCGACCCCGCCGTGCGCCGCCGCATGATCCGCTCCCGCGCGATCAACACCTTCGGTGCCTTCTTCACCGGCCTCGTCCTGGTCGTCGTACTCGCCACCAAGTTCACCCACGGTGCCTGGGTCGCCCTGCTCGGCATGGTCATCTTCTACGGGACGATGACCGCGATCCGTAAGCACTACGACCGGGTCGCCGAGGAGATCGCCGCCCCCGACGAGCCCAGTGACGACACCGTCCGGCCGTCCCGCGTGCACTCCATCGTCCTGGTCTCCAAGGTCCACCGGCCGACGCTGCGGGCCGTCGCGTACGCCCAGCTGATGCGCTCCGACAAGCTGGAGGCGCTCAGCATCAACGTCGACCCGGCCGAGACCAAGGCGCTCAAGGCGGAGTGGGAGCGCCGCGGCATCAACGTGCCCCTGAAGATCCTCGACTCCCCGTACCGCGAGGTCACGCGACCGGTCGTCGAATACGTCAAGGGCATCCGCCGCGAGAGCCCCCGCGACGCGGTCAGCGTGATCATCCCCGAGTACGTCGTCGGCCACTGGTACGAGCACCTTCTGCACAACCAGAGCGCGCTGCGCCTCAAGGGGCGGCTGTTGTTCACCCCGGGCGTGATGGTGACGTCCGTCCCGTACCAGCTCCAGTCGTCCGAGGTGGCGAAGAAGCGGGAGAAGAAGCGTCAGGAGTGGAACGCGCCCGGCTCGGTGCGCCGCGGCCCGGCCGTGGAGCGCCCCAAGGAGCCGACGGCGAAAAGCTGACACCTGGGGGACGTAGACTGGTGGGCTGCCGCTTGGCAGCCCCCGTCTCACTCCCTGGAGTCACCCCGTCATGCCAAACGCACCAGAGTCCTCCCTCATCGGGGAGGAGTACGAGGTCGAGGTCGGCCCCGTCGCGCATGGCGGCCACTGCATCGCCCGTACCGACGAAGGCCGCGTCCTGTTCGTCCGGCACGCGCTGCCCGGCGAGAAGGTCGTCGTCCGCGTCACGGAGGGGGCCGAGGACTCCCGGTTCCTGCGCGCCGACGCCGTCCAGGTCCTGGAGGCCTCCAAGGACCGGGTCGAGGCGCCCTGTCCGTACGCCGGACCCGGCATGTGCGGCGGCTGCGACTGGCAGCACGCCAAGCCCGGCGCCCAGCGCCGCC
This sequence comes from Streptomyces sp. NPDC000229, assembly GCF_040300825.1. Classification (NCBI taxonomy): domain Bacteria; kingdom Bacillati; phylum Actinomycetota; class Actinomycetes; order Kitasatosporales; family Streptomycetaceae; genus Streptomyces; species Streptomyces sp. NPDC000229. Next base: position 20,662 of record NZ_JBEPEL010000008.1, on the reverse strand, counting down.
TCAAGGGCGAGGTCGTCGCCGAGCAGCTGAAGCGGCTCGCCGGCCTGACGCCCGAGGAGGCCGGCTGGGACGGCACGGTCATGCCGGCCGAGGGCGACAAGGTCCCGGCGGGCGAGGTCCCGGCCTGGCGCACGCGCGTGCAGTACGCGGTGGACGCCTCCGGCCACGCGGGCCTGCGCAAGCACCGCTCGCACGACGTCCAGCCCATCGACCGCTGCCTGATCGCGGCGCCGGGCGTCACCGAGCTGGGCATCGAGAAGCGGGACTGGTCCGGGATGGCGTCGGTCGACGCGATCGCCGCGACCGGCTCGCAGGACCGCCAGGTCGTCCTGAACCCCCGCCCCGGCGCCCGCCTCCCGCTCGTGGAGCTGGACAAGCCGGTGTCGGTCCTGCGGGTCGCCGAGGACGGGGGAGTGCACCGCGTCCACGGCCGCCCCTTCGTGCGCGAACGCGCCGACGACCGCACGTACCGCGTCGGCAACGGCGGCTTCTGGCAGGTCCACCCGAAGGCCGCCGACACCCTCGTCCGCGCCGTCATGCAGGGCCTGCTGCCCCGCAAGGGCGACACCGCCCTGGACCTGTACTGCGGCGTCGGCCTCTTCGCGGGCGCGCTCGCCGACCGGGTGGGCGACAAGGGCGCGGTCCTCGGCATCGAGTCGGGCAAGCGCGCGGTGGAGGACGCCCGCCACAACCTCCAGCACTTCGAGCGCGTGCGCATCGAGCAGGGCAAGGTCGAACAGGCCCTCCCGCGCACCGGCATCACCGAGGTCGACCTCATCGTCCTCGACCCGCCCCGCGCCGGCGCCGGCAAGCAGACGGTCAAGCACCTGGCGGGTCTCGGCGCGCGGAGGATCGCTTACGTCGCTTGCGACCCGGCGGCCTTGGCCCGGGACATCGCGTACTTCCGCGACGCGGGGTACCGGGTGCGTACGCTGCGGGCGTTCGACCTGTTCCCGATGACGCACCACGTGGAGTGCGTCGCGATCCTGGAGCCCGTGAAGAAGGACGCCTGACCTGGGGTTTTGCGGGTGGGCGGTATGTGCGGTGTGGGCGTTACGGGCGATATCTTGACGCTGAGATGACGCTCGTGACGCTCATTTGACGCTCGTTCTGATGGGGTGTCAGGTCAGGGGCGGGCCGCTCAGGCCGTTCCCCTCCTTGTCCTGCCGACTGCGCAAGGCGTCTGCCACCTCCACTGGAGTGGTGCTGGCATCGTGGGAGCTTCCCCACGACAGAGAGTCCCTCCCCGCGCGTGTTTGCATGCCGTATGCGCTCCTCTACGAGCCCTCGGCTGCCCGTTCCGGTATGGGCGCCCAGGTGCTGATGGCCAGGCGCGGGGATGCCCCCGGGTGGCGAGCGCCGCCGCCACCCGCTTGACCGCGCCGTCGACGGTCTCGTGTTCCCAGATGCGGAGGGGCAGCCAACCGATCAGCGTGAGGTGAGCATCGGTTTCCTCGTCGCGGCGGGCATTGCCCCGAAGCTTCTGCCGCCACCACTCCGAGTTGTGCCGGGGCGCGTGCAGGTGACTCGGGCATGCGTGCCAGAAGCAGCCCTGTACGAACACGGCGGTGCGCCACTTCGTGAAGGTGACGTCGGCGCGACGACGTGGCATGCCGACGACCGGCAGGTCCACGCGGTAGCGGAGGCCCAATGAGTGCAGAGCACGGCGAAGCGCAAGCTCCGGAGCTGTGTCCCGTCTTCGCTGGGCCGCCATGACCCTCCGCGCGTTGGCATCGCGCGGCGTCGGCGTCCCTCTACGGCGTTCCTGGATACTCACGCCTGATCAACCATCGGGTTGCCTGACCGTTACGGGCGGCGTACCGGTGATCCGACCGGGCCGTTCACGACCGCCGCTCATGCTGCGACCGAACTCGGCATCGCGTTCCTTCCCGGTCTCACCGAGGGGCTTTGTAGCAACGTCGGACGTGGCTGTGCGACGGGGAGGCATCAGGAGCCGGGCAGCAGCGCCGTGACCGTGGATTGAACGAGTTGGGCCGCCGCGAGGACGCCGGGGATGCCTCCGCACCGTTCGACCAGGCTCTCGATCATGTAGCGGAGGGCTCCGGGGTCTCGGTCGGGCTCGTCCAACCGTGGGGCAATCATGTCGAGGTCGCGCAGGGCGCCGTCCACTCCGGGGTGTTGGTCGCGTAGCTCTTCCAGGCGTTGGCGCAGTTCGTCGATGCTCTCGCGGGCCCTGTCCACGGCCTCGTTGGCGAGGTTGTTGGTCTGAGCGGCGTTCTGGGAGAAGGGAGCGGCTTGGGCGGGTCCGGTCATGCGGCCGGTGTTGATGATGCCGAAGTTCACGCCGTTCGGGACGGGGTCGGGCTGGCCTCGGAGGGGCATGCTGGGCTCCTGGCTTGTTCGAAGGGTCAGTTGCTCATGGACGGATTGGCCGAGAGGGGCGCTGCCTGGACGGGGCCGGTCATGGTGCCGCCGTTCATGACGCCGAAGTTGTAGATCGCAGTGGACTGCTGGCGGTAGGCGGCGATGTCGACGTTGTGGTCGCGCAAGAAGATCTCCGTGGAGTCGAAGACCCTGCGTTGCATCATCTGTACGTAGTAGCGGGCGTCGTCGTAGGCGTGCATGTCGTCCAAGCGGCGGGTGCTGTAGACCTCGCGGAGGCTCACTGGGCCGCTGCCTGGGTCGAGCTCGGGGCGAGGGCGTGTCTTGCGGCGCAGGAGACGGTCAAGGCCGACGTAGACGTCCACGAGCGCGTTGAAGGCGGCCCGGGCCAGCCACTTGGGGGTGAGCGGGAGGGCCGGGACGAGTCCGGCCACCTTCGGATTGAGGGGCCCCATGATGTGGGGGCGAACGGTGACGCGCAGGAAGCCGCCCTGGTAGGCGAAGTGGACGAGTACGGCCGCCACGAGCTCCCCGTTCCAGGCGGTGACGCGGGCCCAGATGTACCGACGGGCGATCTCCTCGGCGGGCTTGTCACCGGTCTCGTCCGCGGCGAGGGCGTGGAGGCTGCGCCAGGTGTCGTCATCGATCTGGTTCCACCGCTTCTGGTGGATGCCGGCGATTCCCACGACCTCCACCCGGAGTTTCGGATGGCTCTGGTGGTGGGAAGGGGCCGGGTCGTTGAGACGGCGTGCGATGTAAGTGTGCAGCTGAGCGGCGGTGAAGTGCTTCAGCGGTTTCTTGGCCACCGGCTCGTTGTGCTTCGTCAACGCGTCAAGCACCGCCTTGGCCACCGCTGCCATGTCGGGGCTTCCGGAGCGCAATGTCGGTGAGCCAGGGCTCGGGAACGGTTCCGCTGCGGCATCGTGCTCGGCGTCCTGGTTCTCAGGGGCCGGCTCGACGTCGATGCCGATGACGGCCTCGTGCCACGCTTGGAGCCCCGCCCCGATGAATCGGTGCCGGTCGCCGGTCGGGCGGCGTTCGTATTGGTAGGGCAGGGCGTGGGCCTGCTCCGCTGCCATAGGCGCTTTCAGTTCCCCGGCCAGTAGGGCATTGAGCCGCAACTGCGCCAAGTAGCGATCCACCAGGTGGACGCCCCATGACCCGGCCAGTAGGACGAGGGCCGCCCAGCCCGGGGCGAGGGTGCCGACGACCATTTGCCACGCGACGGCAGCGACGAGGGCCACGATCGCCGTCCGGCGTCCACGCATGTGCCGGACGGCCCGGTCGCACGCATGCACCACCGGCTCCTGGTGGAAGCCGTAGACCGGTACTGGTCGCGCCGGCTTCTTGATCCGACGACGGACCCAGACGGCGTAGTCCTCACCCAGCACGACCGCAGGGGGCGCCGACTCTGCTCGTTCGGCGGCCTCTTGGGCCTTCTCCGGGAAGATCCATCGCAGACGCATCCGTACTGCGGCCTTCAGGGCTTTCCAATGCTGCGCCAGAACGGCGCGGAGGACGGCCGACCAGTCGGCGCGGGCGAAGGCGGCGGCGCTCAGTCGACGGGTGACGCCTTCGGTGTAGGTGCCGTGGCCGATCGTCTCTCGAGCTTTGGCTGCGGTGCCCAGGGGCACCGCAGGAGCTGAGAACACCGACTGGTGCTCCGCGTATGACAAGGTCCCACCCCCGTGTCTCCTCGTGTCGACCGCGCTGAAGATCAGGGGCGGACACAGAGGGGCATCGTCCTCGGGTGGAGGAGGGGCCGCCATACCGCAAACCCGCACAAGGCGGTCGGGGAGGCGCTCCGGTCGGACAATGGCCGAAAGCTACCTCCTCGTGGAGGGGTTGTTTGGGTGCTCAAGATTTCCGGTTCGGCCTGAATCGAGTGCTTGGGGCAGCCGGTGACTCACCCTCGCTGTCGACGCGAAGGGGGCGACGTGTGTTCATCCCGAGGGGCGGGGCCTCATCCGGAGCTTGGGGGCGGACATGTCGATCGTTCGATCACCGTTGAGGAACCGTGTGTTACCGGTGAATGCCTCCCGTCGTGCGCCTCCGCAGGGCTCTAATCTTCGGCCAAGTGCTTAGAAGGGACTTGGTGGATGAGGGGCCGAGGTCGCCTTGACCTGCGCGAACGTGTCCGGCAGCTTGCCGTGGGCGACAAGTTCTGGCGTTTTCGGGACGTGTAGGGCTCTTGCTGGGCGTGGCTGCCGCTGTGGAAGCGCGTACTCCGAATGGTCAACACTCGAAGGCGAGGAGCCGCTACAGGATGAACGGTGGTCCCGCCCCGTATCTCCTGGCGCGATGCCGCGTTTGCTGATCGGTTCATCTCACCAATTGGAGGTACGTCCGTGTCCTTTGACTCTCGCTTCGCCCCTGATGAGCGGGCTCAGTTCGCCGATCTTGTTCTCAACGGAGAGAAGACGGTTCGCGAGATCTCGGACGAACACCAGATCTCGCGGAAGACCGTGCAAAACTGGGTGGAAAGGCGCCGCGCGGAGCTTGGCGTCCCGACCCCTCCCCGAGGGGCCGGCCCAACGATGCCGACACGCGCCCTGGTGCGGATCGAGAAGGCCGAGAAGGCGCGCAGCGAGGCTGAGCAGCGGGCTACCGTTCTGGAGGCCCGCGTCGCTGAGCTTGAACTGCTGAATCGTCAGCAGAACTCGGCCATCGCTCACCTCAAGGGCACCCTGCAGATCTACATGCAGGCCGAGCTGTCGGCTTCTGTCGTAGCTGTCTGACACGCAGCCGTCCCGGATCGTATGGTGATGCCAGGCCATGCCCCTGGGGCAGCCCTCCACAGTTCTACTTGCTGGCGAGTGCTTCTGGCCCCTCGTACCAGCTGGCGGGCTTTTCGAGTCGCCAGGCGACTACGCATCGATTTCGATCGAGCCTGGATGCTTGCTCGTATCTCGGAGCACCCAGACGAACTCTCGTATGCGCTGCATCAAAGTGCGATGGGAGATCGATGACCTCACCGTTGCAGGGCCGTACGACGTAAGGGTGGCAGTTCTGCCATGAGACGACAACGGTCCTTCCTCGCCCTCGGGGGGCACGCTCATGTTCTAGGTCCAGCTAGTGAGCGGGGTGGATAGTGAGCGTGCTGCGCTTCGGGTGACTGGTGGGCCATAACGGACTTGGTGGCCGCAGAGCTTGGTCATGTCATCGCTGTTAAATGTCGGGAGGGCGACCGGTTGCGGCTGGCTGGACACTGCCGGGATCTCGCGGAGAGGCGAGGCGCGCTGTCTGACTGCCGTATCGCCCGTTGCAGGGTCTACTGGTCGGCGTATTGGCGTTGGCCGAAAACCCCACGGCCATCGCGGGTGCTCAGTCACAGGTCTTGCCCGGCTTCACGCTCACCACCACCGTCCACGACAAGGAGACGTGACCATCCGACTTGGTGCTGATTTTTGTCCGGCGGGCCTTGCGGATGGGCGTGGCCACACTCGCAGAAGTGCACCTCCGCCAGCAGCGGCTCAGGTACGTCTTCGGCCTTCCGGGTGGCCCCTCTTCCGAAGAGCAGGCTGAGTGCGCCCTTGGTGCCCATGCCTGGTCGGCCCCACGGGAACAGCGTTCTGGTTGCGCCGTGACAACGAGGGCACGTCCCCGCGACGACCACGCCCTCTCCGCCCTGGGCCGGCTGCTGGGTGAACAGAGCGGCGTCGATCTCGCCAAGATCTTCGTCGACGTACGGCACGCCGTGATCGTGCCGGGGGGTGCTTGTCATGGCCTGTCTCCTCGGTTGACGGTCTCCTCTAGCCGGAACGCGAACATCCCTGCATAGATCTCCAGGCGCCGTCGCACCCACTCGGGCGTCTCCTCCACTGCCCGGGCACAGCGCTCTACCCGGTCCCGCCCGACGTGACCGGTCAGCGCCGGAAGTTTCCCGTCGTGGCCTTCGGAGAGGATCGCCAGGTCCTGCCAGCCAGGCACGACGTCGGGTACGTCGGTGATCGACGACGGTGTCTCCTCCAGCGCGAGATACGGCGTGACGCGCTGTTGCCAGGTGTGTCGTACGGACTCACCTAGACGGCCCGCGATGCTGACCAGATCAAGGGGCAGCAGTCGGGTGCCGAGCTCGGAGACGCGATACGCCGGGTCGACCGCCACGGCATCGCGGGCGCTGGGCACTTTGTCCGGCAGGGCCGCCTCCGCCTCGGCTGTCAGCGCCGGCACGAGTGCGCCAATGGTCCGGAACGGGGTGAGAGCCCGGTAGGCTGCCCGGGCGCCGATGGTGCGGGCGCGGGCGTAGCCCACCAGCCTCTGCGCCGTGAGCGGGACCCAACGAGGGGTCTCAAACCACTCGTAGTCCACGTCCTCGTCCGGGCCGACTTCGACCAGCGCCGCGATCTCGTCCCACGTCGGGACGAACTGCCTGAGCTCTTCGGGCGGCTCTGGGGCCACGAGGGCCGCGCTCAGCCCCAGGTTGCGGGCCTCCCGCTGCGCGGTGTCCCACAGGACGGACAGCTCCTGGCGAAGTCGCTGACTTCCCGTGAACAGCACGGCCGAGGTCGCCGGTACGGGGTAGTCGGCACCGGCCCAGCTGGGGTCCTCACCGGAGAACGCGTATCTGCTGGGCGTCGGCAGTTCGTCCCAGGCGCGCAGCAGGCGCGCCGCGTCCGGGAGATCCGCCCCGACCTCTCTCAGCTCTTCGAGGTAACACGCGAGTTCGTCGAACGGCGTCTCGTGTGAGCGGACGAACGCGAGGTCCCGTAGCGACACGCCGTCCTCCAGGCAGATGCCCTCTTCGTGCAGCCATCGTGCGAGATGGCCGGTATCGGGTGAGGGAATGGTGTCTCGCTCGGGGGAGCGCCTGGTGTAACGCCGGCGGTGGACCATTCCGACACCATCCGCTTCACGGGCGAGCGCGCGCTCGGCCTCCCACACGGTCAGTTCGCACTCCGCGGCCAGCTCGATGGCGGCGCCCCAGGGGAGTTCTGGTCGGCCTCCGGAGCCGGGGACGATGTAGTGGCGCATGACGGTGGAGATCTCTGACGGGACCTCGGCCCATCGGGCGGCCAGGACCGGATCGGGCGCGGGGCGGCCCAGCCACGCGAACGCGGCCATGCGCCGCTGCACCTCTTCCACATCCAGACCAGTCGCGGCTGCCACCAAGGGAACGTCCCAGGGGTGCACGGCGGGCCGCCAGCGGTGCTCGTCCTCCTGGAGGTACAGGAGCCTCAGCTCAGCGTCTGTGCAAACGTGGTCCCGGTGATGGTCCGGGACGGCGTTCAAAGGCTCCCTCACGAACGGCGCGTACCGGCTACACGCCTCGGCCAGCTCGCCGAGCGGCCGACGAGCATGCGCGGAGGCCCGGACGACGCCGGACAGATCGCCGGGTGGGTGTTGGTAGTGGATCTCGAGGGAGGCCCGGCGCTCGCGTGCCAGAGGACGGCCCCAGACCGTGATCCTGAGGCCGTCCAGAGGGTCGCGTTTGCTGCCCAGCAGCCCTTTCATGACATACCAGTCGGTGAACTCCGGCTCCCAGTCCAGGTCACCGTTGCCGACGACCGCCGGCCCCGCCAGCCGGGGATGGGCGATGCGCAGGCCCCGGGTCGCGCGGAGAACCTCCGCCACGGTGGTGCCCTGCTCGTAGGCCACCAGAACCGCGCCACGCCAGTCGTCCCCGACCTTCGCCGCGACGTCCGACCAGCCCGGCTGCGGAACCGGGTGGCCGGAGAGGGACAGCGGAACCGCTTCCTTCCGGGTTCGGAACTCGGGACCGAGGGCAGCCAGCCGCCAGGGCCGGACCGCCTCCACAGGCTTCTCCTCCTCACGCTGCCCGCGCTGCCCCTCCAGGGCGGCGTCCATCCGGAACCAACCCACCTCGTCGAGATTCACGCGCTGGCCGAAGTCGCCCGACGCGAGCGCCCCTTGGCCTCGCAGTGCCTTCCAGAGGATGTGGGCGACGGAAGGCTCTCGGGACTCCATGCTCCAGAGCCATTCAAGGGGCAGCTCAGAGCTGTCCGCCAGCACGCGCGCCCCCCGCTGGTGCTGCTCGGCCGCCCACCGAGTGTCGTAAGCCTCCAGTTTTTTCCGGTTGGCGCTGAGTTCCCCGGCGTGCGGGCCCGAGAGGTTCAGCACGTACCCGAACGTCTGCTTGTCCGTGGCGATCCCGTCACACACGATTGCTCCGTTGCCCGAGACCCACCACAGCGTTCCTGGTACGGCTTCGATGGTGAATCTGGTGGAGAACGAGTTCTCCCCCTCACCGGATTTCAGCTGTCCGGGCAGCCAGATCTCCTCCGTGCCGTCACCGTCGCGCACCTCCAAACGGAATTCGCTGATCAGAACCAACGAACGCAGCACCGACACGACGGAGCCTGCGGACGGTACCCCTGCTCCGCGCAGATGCAGCCGGACGCTCGTGCCGCCCTCGGGCAGCGCCGCGCCCTCGCGCTCGTCCTCCTCCCGGACCCGGAAGAGACTGCCGCTTACCGGGATCTCGACGCGCAGTGCCCTCGCGGCGGGACGGCCGTCCGGGCCGACCGGCCGGGTCACGATGGTCATCTCGTCGGCCAGCATGAAATAGCTGAAGACGCCGATGCCGAAACGGCTGTTGGGATACAGCCGTAGCGAACCGTTCGTGCTCACCCTTCGCCAGCTCACTCGCCGACCGCCGGCCGTCGCCCCTCCGATGGTGTGGATGTGCGAGAACCCGACCGTCCTCGCGGCGGTGGCCGACGCCCTCGGCCCCGCCTGCCCGCCCCTGGTCTGTCTCCAGGGTCAGCCCTCCTCCGCCGCCCTCACGCTGCTCCGAGGGCTGCACGAACACGGAGCGACCCTGCACTTTCACGGTGACTTCGACTGGGGCGGCCTCCGGATCGCCGGCGTCCTTCACCGCCACGTCCCGTGGCGGCCCTGGCGCTATACGGCTGCCGACTACCGCGCCGCCGTGTCCCGCAACGCCTCACCCCCTCTGTCACCGCTCATCGGCGCCCCGACGGAGACCCCCTGGGAACCCGCGCTCGCGGCGACCGTCGCGGAACTCGGCGTACGCGTCGAGGAGGAGAGGGAGCTGGAGTTGTTGTTGTCCGACCTCGCGTGAGGTGGATTGGCACTCGGGGACAGGCGTTGCGCGGGCCCGGCGTGGCGTTGCGAGTCAGATCTTCTCGGCGATCACGCGTGGGTGGTCGGTGGTGAGCATGGTGATGTCCTCGACGTCGGACGTCAGGATCGTGACTCGGCCCGGCTGGGCGAGGGCGGAGGCGCAGAGCATGGCGTCGATGGCGTACTTGTGACCGTGCAGCCCGGCCGCGTGCAGCAGAGCGGTGGCGGACTGGGCGAGGGCCTGGGTGACCGGCTCGACTCGGAGCCGGGACAGCGTCCACTTCAGCGCGGCGTCATTGATCCTGGAGTGGATCACCTCGACGAGCACCGCGGCTGAGGTGCTGACGGGCAGGTCGGCGTCGCGGGCGGCGGTGAGCCATTCGTGGACCTCGGGGTCGCGCTGCACGGCCTTGGCCAAGCTCTCGCTGTCCAGGATGAGGGCGCCGCTCATGTGGCGGCCCCGGCCCCGGAGGAGGCGCTGCCGGTGAGCTTGGCCCGCTTGGAGGCCACCGCTTCCGGATCGGCGGGGCCGTTGGTCTTGTCGAAGTCGGCGATCAACTCGTCCGGGTTGTCGCGCTCGATCTGCCGTTGCGCGGCCTTCTCCAGGTACGCGGACACACCCCGCTTGCCGACCCGCTCACGGATCGCTCGGAGGGTGCCGGCGGTCAGGGAGACGGGAGACGCCGCTGCTGGGGCCGTGGCCGGGGAGGAAGTCGGTGTCGTCTGTCAGCCATGGCGCGAGGATGGCATTTTTGAATGCCATAGGCGGGATCCGTGCTGGATCTCCGTTGTCGCCGAGCCGGGGTTGCTGCGAGCAGCGGGGCAGCTTTGACGCCCGGCATGGTGATTCAGACGGCGACAGCCCTTCTGGCCGGTTCCGGCTGCCCCCCTCGGGCGCCGCAATTCAACCGTCGAGGTTGTTGTTGGCTTCCGGTGATGAACCAGACCCCGGCATCCTCATCGGCCTCCCGAGCGCCGCTTCTGGCCACCGGACGGCATGCCGGCCGTCCGGCTCCCCTGATGTGATCCTGCGTCAGCCGCCTGGGGGTCCGGACCGCGGGCAGATCAGAGCTGGAACTCGGCGGGAGACACCCCCAGCACTGTGCAGGCATCCCGGATGATCGTTTGCTCGGCCTGGGAGAAGTCGCCGTCGGCCCCGGCGATGACGATGCCGGTCTGGATCACCGCCCTCGCCTCGGTCGGCTTTTTGGCGGTCTTGGCGATGTCCTGCATCGCCTCGGCCTTGCCCTGCTGGAAGTTGTGCGTCAGCTGGTCCACATGCTTGTTGAAGCGCTGGCGCAACTGCTCCGGCGGGAAGTTCTGCAGCACCTCATTGCTGAGGATCATCGACTCGACGTGCTGCCGCTCGGCCGGGTCCACATGCCCGTCCGCGGCCGCGACCAGTGCGCACATCGCCATGCTCGCGTCCCGGTAAGCACCGCTCTTCAGCTCGGTCTTGAGGGAGCCGAGCTGCGTCTTCAGTGTGCTTACCAGCTGGGCGCGTGGACCACCGCCGGACCCTGCGCCGCGGCTCGGTCCGTGGGTCGCACCGCCCCCGCGCTGGGCCTGCTGCAGATTCTTGGCCTGGTCCTTGAGTCGGTCCCACATAGCCATCGACGTCACCTCGGTATTCCTCTGCGTCATCGGTCGCGATTCCGCTCTCGCGTTCACCTGACCAACGGCTGCCTCCGGGCAAAGGTTCCGCAAAATACACTGGCCCGCCCCCTGCCGGCTTCAAGGCAGTAAGGAACCGGGCGGGCAAGTCTGGCAGGCAAAGGATCACTGCCGTTTCCTGGGAACCGCCGGCAGGTCCCTCGTCGGGTCACGAGGTCGTGGCCGCCGTCGGTACCGTGCACGAGACCCTGCCCGCGCCGCTTGCCCACCGCCCGGACGTGGCGGTGCTGGATGTCCGAATGCCGCTCGGGTTCCGCGACGAGGAACTGCGTGCGGCGCTCGGGCTGAATAATATCCGCGCTCGCGAGGGGAGAGTTCAACGGACCGTGCAGTGGGAGCTGTTGAAGCAACGGTCGGAGGGCATCAAGCCCGAACCGGTCACCGGTGAATCGGTGACCATCGGCCGCCGCCACTACCCCGTCAAGCAAGTCGGCCAGGTCATCACCCGCCGGGACCGCCGTGACTTCAGCGCCGCCGAAGTCCTCCGGGCCATGACTCAGCTCGGTTTCACGTGCCGCTCCCTCCCCACGGCCGCACCCGTACGCATCCTCAGCTCGCTCCAGCAGGCTTCCGCGATGCTCGGCACCCCCAGGCTGGACGAGCCAGCCAGGACCTCCGACACGTTGCCTCCGTACGACCTCGGGAGCCAGCCGACCCGTGACGACAGCGCCACCGCTGACCACGGTCAGGGACATCTGATTGCTCTGCCCGGCCTCCACCAGGGCAGCGACATCAACGAGCAGCTCGTCAGGCTTCGACATCAGCACCGATCCTCTTCACCGGTCGTTCCGTCCCCTCGACCGGTCCCGTTACCGAGCGAGAAGTACGGTCACCGTCTTTCCGCCAGAGGCCCGGCGGGTGACCGCGGTCGCTCTGGCGAGACGGTTGGCCAGTGGCAAGCCGAAACCCCCGGTACCGCCGTTCAGGTCGGGGGCGCGCATGCGCGGCGCCTGCGGGCTGGGGTCATGAACGGCCACCTCGATACAGCCCGGGTGTGCGGTCAGGCCCAGGGTGCAGGTGTCACCGCCGTGGCGCAGGGCGTTGGTGCCGAGCTCCGAGACGACCAGGACCACGGTATCGGCGGCCTCGGCTGCTGGCGCCGGGACAAGACCTTCGAGGGGCTCCCGTGCGCTCTCGCGTGCGATGGCGACGGACCCCGAGGGGTGGGCGGTTGGGACTCACCAATGCCTGCCCCGCCTGCGCGGGCTCGTGCCCCGGCCTGTGGCGGGTAACCGGGCGTTGGCTGTCTTTGCGCCTGCCCGTGTCACTGTTCGAGGTCGATTATCTCACCGTCGAACATACGGAAATCTATGTTGGTCAGAGTAGACATTGGGTGGTGTTGTGGTTATGGTTTCTCTCGTAGCCCAGAGAGACCGCAGGGCTCGGCAGAGACGAACTGCCGGCAGTATTACCCGTAGTTGCAGTTCGCAGGACGGTGCGGTGACGGAGTTTCGAAGCCAGGGTTGTTGTTGCAGGACGGCGACGGGACTGGTGACCGGACCGGGTGGCCCGCAGTGATGGGGGGCCGCCGTGAGCAGGACCCGTAAGTGAGTGCAGTTAGCAGTACCCAGCAGTGAAGTCAGTGAGCAGTACCTCGGTGAAGGCGTCGGCTGCGGGCGCGCGCACCGGGAGGTTCGGCAGCGGGGTTCTAAGCCAGAGCAGACGCAGGATGGGCAACGGGGCTGGCTGCCGAAGTGGCGCTGTGAGAGGCCACAAGCAGCACGCAACACCAGCAATACAAGCGGTTCGCAGTTCCCGCTTGGTAAGTGATTGATCCAGAGGGAAGAACGGAGGAGCCGAGCGCCATCAGGATCGCCTGGGCGGAAGTCTTGAGCCCGGGTACCGCAGGACATCGATAGTGAGGTGGTCTCCGGTCACGCATCCGCGATCCCCGCACCCCCGGCAACATTTCGATCGGGCGTGCGGAACTGGAAGGCCGGCGCAGTATCAGGGCCGGTAGATGGTGTAGCAGTTCCTTCGGGGCCCTGGTGCCGGTACCGGCACCAGGGCCCCTCCACGCGTTTCACAGAGAGGTGCAATGACCGCAGACGACTCGTACGGCCGTCTCGACGACGACGACTACCCCGCCTACACCATGGGCCGGGCCGCCGACATGCTCGGCACCACCCCCGCCTTCCTCCGCGCCATCGGAGACGCCCGCCTCATCACCCCGCTCCGCTCCGCAGGCGGACACCGCCGCTACTCCCGCTACCAACTGCGCATCGCCGCCCGCGCCCGGGAACTCGTCGACCAGGGCACCGGCATCGAAGCCGCCTGCCGCATCGTGATCCTCGAGGACCAGCTTGAGGAAGCCCAGCGCATCAACGCCGAATACCGCCGCGCCGCCGAATCATCCAATCCGATGCCCGCAGCGTGAGATGAGCGTGCCCGCCGGCAATGGCGGGCACCGCACGCACAGTCCCGGTGTCGGCGTGATCGTTTACGTGGTGACGTCTGAGGACAAGAACCTGTGTCCCACGACGCCGCTGAAGCCGAACGCATTCACGTCGCCTCAGCGCGTGGAGAATGTCGTGAAGACGGGCTGCCCTGCGGATCACGAGGTGACGATGCAGGGGAGAACGCTCACTCGGTTGCCGCTCTGCTGGAGCGGGCGGCCGACCTGGCCGAACCGATCAAACCCAGGTTGCGTGGCTGGCTTCATGCCGGAATGGTCCCCGCCGCGCTGATCGCAGGCATCGTGCTCATCTGCCTGGCCCGCACCCCCTCAGGCGGCCCTGGCCTGCGCCGTGTACTCGGTCACCGCCTGGCTGCTGTTCCTAACGAGCGCCATCTACCACCGCGGCACCTGGGGCCCGCTCGGCGAGGCTCTTCTGCGACGCCTCGACCACGCAAACATCTTCCTCATCATCGCAGGTACCTGCACCCCCCTCGCCGTGCTCCTCCTTCCGGTGGAACAGCGGTCCATGCTGCTGTGGATCGTGTGGACGGGTGCATTGGCGGGCATTGCATTCCGGGTCCTGTGGGTCGCAGCTCCGCGCTGGTTGTACACCCCGTGCTACCTGGCCCTGGGGTGGGCACCGGTGCGCTACCTGCCCGGCTTTCTGCACACCGGCGGAGCGGCCGTACTCGCCCTGATCGTGGCCGGCGGTCTCCTCTACAGCGCGGGCGCGGTCGTCTACGCCCTCCAGCGCCCCGACCCCTCGCCCGCTGGTTCGGCTTCCACGAGGTGTTCCACGCACTGACCGTGGCAGCATTCACCGCGCACTACATCGCCATCTCCCTGGCCGTCTACTGACCGCGACGGGCTGGGCGACCGCCGAGGCATCGCCCACGCGCGAAAGCCGTTTGCCCTTCCGGCCTGCAAGTTGGCTGCTCTCCGGGGTGTGACGTCCCGTAGGCAGGTAAGGAGGGAGGAGCGAGAGAAGGACGAGACAGCGGTCTTCAGCCGACCTGTGACAGAGGGGGCCCCGTGTTCGAGGCGGAAGACGTCAGGGAGTGGCGTGGTCACAATGTGGTCGACCACGAGCGGCACAGGATCGGCGTCCTGGAGGCGGTCTACGTCGACACGGCCACGGACCAGCCCGCGTTCGCGACGGTCACGGTCGGCCTGCCGACCCGGCACCGGCTTGTGTTCGTCCCCCTGGGCGGCGCGACGGTCGGTCCCGGGTATCTGAAGGTCGCCTACGACAAGAAGCAGGTCAAGGAAGCGCCTTCGATGGGCACGGACGGCGAACTGCTCGCGGAGAACGAGAAGACGGTCTTCGCGCACTACGAGCTCGCCTACCGAACGGGTGCGGGCGGCGAACGTCGCCTCGCCCGCCGCTGATGCCCCACCAACTTCCCCCACCATGAGGTGACACGGATGGCTCTCTTCTTCCTGCTGGTCATCGTGGCCATCGTGCTCGGCATCATCGGAGTGGTGGCGAAGGGCCTGTTCTACCTGTTGGTCATCGGTGTGGTGGTTTTGGTCGCCGACTTCGTCCTCCTCGGCCTGCGCCTGGGCCGCCGCCGCAGGAACCCGCCCCGGTGACGCGGCCACCCCGGGCAGAGCACCCCGCTTCGCCCGCCCAAGGTGACCGACCACAAGCGGGGTGTCGGAGCGGTCATCGAGTCATTGCCCCGGAGTGGTCCGCCCCGTCCGAGAGGGGGCGGAGGCGTCGGCGAGGTCGGCGCCGGTGTCGGCGTCCCGCCGGGAGTGGCCGACGCCGTGCCAGTCCAGGCACATGACGGTCGCGTCGTCCTGCAGGTGGCCTTGGTTGGCGTCGACGACCGCCGCGATGAGGGTGCGGGCGGCCTCGCGGGGATGCAGCGCGCGGGTGCGGACGATCAGGTCGGGCAGATCGAGGCTGGTGGCGTTGCGCTCCAGCATGCCGTCGGTCAGCATCACCAGCCGGTCGCCCGGCTGCAGGTCCAGCGACTGGACCCGGTAGGTGTGGGGGACTTGGAAGCCGAACGGCATATCGATCTCCGGACTGACCTCCCGCACCTGTCCGTCCCGCATCCGAAGCGGCCAGGGGTGCCCGGCGTTGATGAACTCGGTCTTGCCGTTGATCAGGCTGATGCGCAGGAGCTGGCCGGTGACGTAGCTCTGGCGGCCGTGCTGGCGCATGGCCCGGTCGGCCTGGCGGGCCTGTTCGGCGAGGTCGGCACCGGCCCGCCGTGCCCGGCGCAGGGCACCCACCAGGAGAGTTGCCAGCAATGCGGCGTCAACATCGTGCCCCATGGCATCGGTCACGGAGAGCTGGACCGTGTCCCGGTCGATCACGTAGTCGAAGGTGTCACCCCCGACGTGGTCGGCCGGCTCCAGCGCCCCGGCCACCGCGAACTGCGCCGCCTCACACGCCAGCGACGCCGGGAGCAACCGGTGCTGGATCTCCGCGGCCAGACTCAGCGGGCTGGTACGGCGGCCCCACTGGTACACGTCGGTGAAGGACCGGTTCGCGATGACGATGTACGCCAGGGCGTGCGCGGTCTCGCCGACCTCCCGCATCACCTCCGCGTTCGGTGCCGACGGCAGGAACAGTTCGAGGAGCCCGATGGCGTCCCCGCGGTTGGTCACCGGGGCGACGATCCGCACCAGCGCGCCCTCGCCGTGGTCCTCCACGCTCGGCCGCTGGGTGCGGATGACGTCGTCGTACAGGGTGCCCCGCAGTCTGATGCGCCGGGCGGGTTCATCGGTGTCGACGCTGCCCGCCGCCCCCAGCCGTACGACCGAGCCGCCGGTGAAATCGGTGATCAGGAACGATACCGACGCGGCCCCGAGGCGCTCCTTGAGCATGCGCGCCACCACGTCAAGCGACTCCACGGGCGCCGCGGTCTCCGCCGCCGCCAGCGCCCCCGCCAAGGTCATCGCCCTGCCCCGGCCGGCCCCGCTCTCAGGAGTGCGAGGGGTAGCCGCACCGTCCCCGTCAGCTCCACGTACGGCCACGGCGACTCCTCGCTGCTCGCTGACTCTCAGGGCTCCGTCCCGGTTGCGCGAGGGGCCGGCGCCAAGCCCGGTGCCGGGCAGATGTCACATTGCACCACAGGGCCCTGAACGGATGCAGCTGCCGGCCGACCGGCCGTCGAACGGCCCGGCATCGGCGCCACGTGGGGTTTTCCCGAGCCTGGCAGCCACCCGGCCACCAGGGTTCATGTCCCACCGGCACCGGCGGCGACCCATGGTGCTCCCCGGTGTTCCGCTCCAGGGTGCTCCATGATGCGGACACAACCGCTGCGCTTCCGGACGTTCTCAGGTGCCCCGGCTCCCGCCGGGACGAGGTCCTCAGGAAGCTGCCGTTCGAGAATGCGGCGGGGATGAGCCCGGACAGCATTCCTGGTCGTGGAGCTTGGCCATGGCGATTGACCACGCGTTCATGGACCCGATCGCGAACCCGGTGCAGGTGAGGGAGACGAAGAGCATCGCCAGGCCGGGCTGGTCAGCCGCTGCCCCGGCCCGCCGACCATGCTCGTCGGCTGCGCGGGACGCCGGCACCGGGTGGGCGGTGCACAGGCGACGGTGGCGGTGCCGACGAGACCGAGGGTGGCGGTGACTGCCGGCGCGAGGGACGGGCTGTACTCGGAGGCGAGCGCGGCGTGCCGCAGTCGGGGATTGGGCAGCACACTCGACCGGAACGCCCGGTCCCAGGCCTCCAGGGGCGGCGTGGCCAGCCGGCGGCGACGACCGCCGTGGCGAGGGCTGGCCTTCCTTGGGGCCCGACGACAAGCAGCCGCCGGAAGCGCGGAGTTGAGCAGGCGACGGGTCGATGCGCGGCGATCTGTCCGTGGCGGTCCATCAAGCGTCCCTTGACCGGCTGTGGCTGCGCGAAGGGCGGCCCGTAGAGCCCTGAGCAGCCCGCCGAAGGCGACGCTGCCTCAGGTCCGAGTGGGCTCAGTGCTGGTGGTGGCGCGAGGCGGTGGCGTGGGTGGTGTGGTCTCCACGGCGGGTCGCGGGCGGGACCCGTATGGCGGGGGTGCGGCGCGGTGGCAGGAGGGCGACGGCCGCGCCGAGGTCCTTGGCCGTGTCGTGCACTTCGCGGTGAGGAAGTCGATCCGCCGGCCGAGTGCGGTGAGCCGGGCTGCGCGGTCTCCAGTGCGCTGGCCAACCACCCTGCAGCCCCTATGAGGACGGTTCGCCCCGGGGGCTCGGTCGTGGCAGCTTTCGCCCTTGCGGTGCACCGGAGACAACCAGTCAATCTATGGCCAGATATCTCCATCACCTGCGCCTTTCTTTACATGACTCACACAAGTCACCCCAAGTGTGACCTTGGTATTTGCACTCCCGCGCGACGAGAAACCGGCGCAACTGCATTGCCGCGGCGCTGGTGGACCACCGACCCGAGACCTTGCCGGAGCCCGATCCCCTGTGGCTAAGTTGAGCGCCGCGCACCTGGGAGGGGGCCTGACCACCCCGCCACCTCGGGCGCATGTCATGGGCGGCCGGGTAATACGCCGCCACGGGGGAGGGACGCATCGTCATGCCGCGACACCGGCTCACAGTGAACGCCGCCTGATCACCGCGATCCGCCACCTCTGGCTCCGCGCCAAGACAGCGGGTTGAGCTGCGCGAAGTGGCGCCGCTTTCTCCGGGCGGTCGCCCTCGCCTGCGCTTGTTCACTACCAAGGATGGACTTTGCGATTCAAACCGGGGTTGTTCAACCCCAGATCACGCTCATCGACCAGCCTCACCACGGCCATCACCTCCGTCGTCGCCCTGGGCGTCCTCGGTGGTCTGGCCGTCCGGCCCGACCTGGCCAACCGCGACGCCGAACCGCCCATGGCCACGGTGGGCGACTCGTACGACGGCCATAACACCAAAGTCGCCGAACAGCTGCGTGAGGATCAGTGCGTGGCCGCTGAGGCCCTGAGCAAGGGCGGGCCCAACGTGTTCGCCCTTGCGCACGAGGCCATGACTTTGCCGCCCGATCAGCTCCACAAGAAGCTCGAACGGGACGTCTTCAGTGACAAGACCCCGCTGCACCTGGCCTACAAGGCGGACGGTGAGGGGAAGGACCAGTGGGTCGACAAGGTCAACAAGCAGGGGCAGGCGTGGACGGGCGCCACAAGTGGCCTGGAGTCCTACCCCGACGCACCGAGCGGCGCGAACGAAATCTTCTGGAAGATCGGGCTGCTCCCTTGGCTGTACCAGTCTTACTCCGATCCCATCGAGGTGTTCAACCCCTTCTACGACCCGTCGCCCACTGCTGACGACAAGACGAAGGCAGCGGCGCTCGCGATCGGCGACCCGCAGTACGCCACCGGAGGGACACCGCAGGAGCAGCAGGCATGGGCGCTGTGGAAGAAGAACTCCGGGAAGATCGAACCCAACCAGATGTTCGTTCCCCGGGTGTTCGCCGATGACGCGCGCATCTTCCTGGCGTCGGGCGGTTTCCCCCGAACCGCCCCGGCCGCGGGCACGCCGGAGTTCCGGATCGCGGTCGAGGATCTGAAGGCGCGTTACGCGTCGTGTGCGTGGCGCGACCCGATCGACCCGAACCGGGTGCTCGGCAAGGAGGTGGCGCAGGCGTCCACCGAGTGGCAGCAGGAGATCGCCGCCCAGGCCACGCAGCGTCAGCAGATACTCACCGCCGGCAAGGACGCCACGAAGGCGTTGCAGGACGGCACGTTCGCCCTGGGCCAGACACTTGGTCAGTCGTGGCTCGCCGACTACTACACCCGCTGGCAGGACTACTGGTCCGCGGGCGGTGTGGGATGGATCGGTGAGAGCCCTGTGACGATCGAGGTCCCGGGCGCCGGCGGCAACTGCCTGGACGTCCAGGGCGGTGGCAAGACCAACGGTACGCCGGTCCAGATCTACACCTGCAACGGCGGCGCGGCGCAGCAGTGGACGATCGAAGGCAGTGAGAGCGATCTCCACCTGCGCAATGTCGGTTCGCTCAAGTGCCTGGACGTGGCCGGGAACGCCTCGGCGAACGGCACGAAGATCCAGATCTCGGACTGCTACAAGTCCAAGGGCCAGTCATGGAAGGGCGACGTCCGCGCCTCCTCGCCGCTGAAGAGCCTGTCCACGGGCAAGTGCCTGGATCTGAGTGCGTTCACCAAGAGCACCGATGCTCGGCTGTGGGACTGCAAGGATTCCAGTGCGCAGAAGTTCCTGATCAAGCCGTCGGGCCACAAGGGCACCGACAGCCTGTCGTATCCGGAGAAGGCGCAGTTCGACAAGGCGAAGAAGGGCATCACCGACACCCAGACCGCGGCGAAGAAGCACGTGGCTACGCTCAAGGCGCAGTTGGAGAGCGCCAAGAAGGCGGCCACCGCGTCCGACGCCGCCCAGCAGGCGGCGTATGGCATCGCGGATGCCGCTGGTGCCCCGCGGGGTCGTGGCCTTCTGGTCGCTCAGCAGAAGGCCCAGGTGACCAAGGGTGCCGTCGCGGCGTTGACGGCGATGGTGAAGGCTGCCGAGACCGCGGAGGCCGCCACCCGTGCCGCTGCCGGTGACAGTGCGACGATCACCCAGCGCGCCCTGGCGCAGGCCGCGCAGGTCAACGCCGAGTTTCGCAAGGAGGCCGCGCACACGGCGGAGTTGCAGGCCAAGGCCGCAGCGGACGCGGCGAAGCTGCACCGGGACAACGCCAAGAAGGACAAGGAGACTGCCGAGGCCAAGCTCGCCGTCTCGCTGAAGGCGGAGGCGGACGCGAAGGCGGCCGCCGCCGACGCGCACGCCAAGCGGCTCGCGGCCGAGGCCGAGGAGAAGACGGCCAAGGCGGAGAAGGAGACCGCCGCCGTCAAGCAGGCCGATGCGGCCCAGCACAAGCAGACCGCGCAGGCCGAGGCGGCGAACGCGAAGGACGCCAAGGAGAAGGCGGAAGCCGCCGAGGCGACCGCGGTCGAGCGCAAGAACGACGCGGTCAAGGCCCGTGACAACGCCGGCGATCTGCGGGACGACGCCTGGGACGCCGCGCAGAAGGCGGATGCCGCCCGCGCCAAGGCCGATGCGAAGGAGGCGTTCGCCCAGGCCCACGAGTCCGACAGCAATGCCAAGGAGTCCAGGACCGCGGCGGATGCGGCGTCCGCGCACGCGGACGACGCCGAGGCGGCCGCGGGCCGGGGCGATGCCCTGGCGGGCGGGCCACATGCCGTTGAGCCGGAACCAGCCGGCGGCGGTGACGGCCTGGAGCAGGACCAGCGGGAGCAGCAG